>DASSSM010000451.1:0-3191 GCA_035708425.1 Pseudolabrys sp. | reverse complement strand
GTCGGCTCGGCAACCGGGTCCAACCGCCGCCGCATGTCAGCCAGCGGCGCCCTGTCGACGAGCAGCAATCCAGCACGCACCGCAGCCAGATCCTGCCAGATAGTCCCGAGTGAAGCGTCAGCAGAGATTTCGTCGTAAGCTTTCACGGCGTCTGCCGGTTTGGATTGCGCGAGCGCGCCTGCCGCGCGCATGCGGGCGAGCACACGATAGCCGGCCGGCGCTTCGGCTGCCACCTTCGCGAAGGCTGCCTCGGCCTCGGCTCGCTTGCCTTCTTCGCTCAGTGCGATTGCCGCCTCAAATTCCGCACCCGCGGCAGCAGCCTTCTTTGCAATCCAATATTCGTATCCGCGCCAGCCAGCCATGCCGGCGACGATCAACACCGCGAGCGCGATCAAATAAATGCTGTAGCGGTCCCACAGCTTTTTGAGCTGCTCGCGCCGGACTTCTTCGTCCACTTCATGAAAAATATCGGCCACGATGGTTCCCAACCGCCTGGCCCACCCCCGGGCCCGAATTGCGCCGTAACCTAACGATGTGGCGCGCCTAAGGCAAAGCCAGGCCGCAATCGTTAATATTTCAGAGCCTTACCCCTTCTTGCTTTTCATCGGATAGACGTGTTCCGGCCCGGGAAAAGTGCGCGCGCGGACTTCGGAGGCGTAATCGGAAATCGCCTTTTCAATGCCGGGACCGAGCATGCCATAGCGCTTGACGAACTTTGGAACGCGCGGCGAAAGCCCGAGCATGTCCTCGAGCACCAGAATTTGACCGTCGCAAGCGACACTGGCGCCGATACCAATGGTCGGGATCGGCACCGCAGCCGAAAGCTTGCGCGCGAGCGGTTCCGCGACCGCCTCGATCACGACCGAAAAAGCGCCCGCCTGCGCGACCGCGATCGTGTCCTCCTCGATCCGTGCCCAATCGGTCTCATCGCGACCCTGCGCCCGGAATGAGCCGATGGTGTTGATCGCCTGCGGCGTCAATCCGACATGAGCCATGACGGGAACGCCGCGATCGGCGAGAAACCGGATCGTTTCCGCCATGCGCTTTCCGCCTTCGACTTTGATCGCGCCGCAGCCTGTTTCCTTCAGCACGCGTGCCGCGTTCATAAACGCCTGCTCTTTCGATTCTTCGTACGAGCCGAACGGCATGTCGACTACAACAAGGGCCCGCCGCGAACCGCGCATTACTGCATGACCCTGCAGGATCATCATATCGAGCGTGACCGGAACAGTCGTTTCCATTCCATGCATCACCATGCCGAGCGAGTCGCCCACCAGGATGACGTCGCAATACTTGTCGACGAGACGCGCTGTGTGTGCGTGATATGAGGTTAGGCACACGATCGGCTCGCCGCCTTTGCGCGCACGAATGTCCGGCGCGGTAACCCGCCTGTTCTCGTCCTGAACCGACACGCGTTACCTCCCGAACACCGGTACGCCGATCACGTAAGGATGGAACCAGAAGCCGAGCGCAAGAAATATGGCGGCTCCGAGAGCCACGACGATGAGGTCGTTCGTCCAGCCAACCGGAACAGGCTTCGCTGCCGCGCCAACGTCGCCCCGGCGCTTGGCAGCGATGCGGGCATAAACACCCCAGGCCAGGAACGTCCCAAACAGCAGGACGGAACCGAGATCGCCATTCGACAGTAGATGCGCCAGCGCCCAAGCCTTCACGCCGGCCAGCATGGGATGCTTGAGCCTGGTCCCGATGTGACTTGGGATAAAGGCGGCGACGAAAAAAATTGCGGCAAACAGTACTAAACCAATGGTGATATGCCGCATGAACCCGGGAGGAGACCAAATCTGAATCAGGTCGTGCGCGTGATATTGCGCGTACCCCCAAATAATCAACGCAAGACCCACAAGCGATACGATTGCGAAAAGGCTGCGGTATAGGGGCAACCCTACCCGCTCGATGACGCCGACGCGCGCCTCGCGAAACGAGACGAACACATGCGTTGCGAGGAAAATTGCCAGACCGAGAATGAGAATGCCTAAACCCATGCTACACCCAAGTTAGATTATCGCCGCAGTAGAGGATAGCGGCACTCAATGCAAGCCGATCCCAAATAGGTTGCAGCTCTGTGCCTTCAATATATCGATTTCCGCAATATGCCGTCTCGGCGCTTTTGTTTCTGTTAGCAGCCGCGGCATCTGCGCCGGCGCAGGATTGGCCGGGAAAAGCTGTGCGAATTGTCGTGCCGTTCGGTGCAGGATCGACGCCCGACATCGTGGCACGTCTGGTGGCGGATGGCCTGCAGCATAAATATCCCACGAGTACGTTCGTCGTAGAGAACAAACCTGGCGCGAGTGGCAACCTCGGCACCGATGCGGTTGCAAAGGCTGCGCCCGACGGCTCGACCATCGGCGTGAGTATAGGCGGCCCGCTCGCCATCAACACACTATTGTTCGCGAAGCTCCCCTACGATCCTCATAAAGACATCGTCCCAATTACCCAGCTGGTTACGCAGCCAAGCGTACTCGCAGTCAACCCAGGCCTTGGTGTCAATTCCGTCGCGGAGCTTGTTTCACTACTGAAGAAGAATCCCGGCAAATACAATTTCGCTTCCATTGGAAACGGCTCTCTGTCTCATCTCGCGATGGAAGCAATCGCGATCAAAGCAGGCACTCAACTCGTGCACGTGCCCTATGCCAGTTCGCCGCAGGCCGTCACCGCGGTGATCCGAAATGACGCCCAGATGGCGTGTCTTCCGGCGATTGCGGTGACGCCACAGGCCAAAGCGGGCACGGTTAAAATTCTTGCCGTTTCCACGGCCCACCGCTCGCCTTACTTGCCGGACGTTCCAACTCTCAAGGAGAGTGGCATCGACGTGGAAGCCGATGCCTGGAATGGCCTGATCGCGCCGGGAGGCACGCCGAAATCAGTCGCCGAGAAGATCAGCAAGAGTGTTTCCGAGATCATCATGCAGCCGGCTGTGCGAGAAAAGCTGGCTAGCCAGTTGATGGAGCCGGTCGGCTCCTCGCCGGACGCTTTGCGTGCGCGAATGGACGGTGAGATTGCCCGCTGGGCGCCGGTGATCAAGGCAGCGAATGTGAAAATAAACTAGGCTGCCGCGCGGTCTTTCACATCCTTGATGTCGGCAAATGACATCCCCGGGGCGCGTTCTTGCGTGTAGTCGAGGATAAACTGGTTGCGCGCCATGAATACCTTGTCGCCATCGAGGTCTTCCG
>DASSSM010000450.1:0-10299 GCA_035708425.1 Pseudolabrys sp. | reverse complement strand
TCGGCGACATCGTCGGCCTTCTGTGCTGTCTCTATTTCGTCTGGTACGGGACACTCATCACGATCGAGAGCTACAAGGCCGGGTCGATCAACATCAAGACATTGGTCACACCGGAATGGTGGACGCTGGCGCCACTTCCGCTCGGATTCGTATTGCTCGCGATTGAATTCATTTTCCGCATGCAGCGGTTAGCTTCTGCCGAAGTCGGCCTGAGGGACGATGCCGTCTCGGCGGCGTGAAAGCTGGAAGTCACTTATGTCCTGGCAGATGGCTTCGCTTCTCCTCCTCGGCGGCTCGACGGCCTTGCTGTTTGCCGGCATGCCGGTCGCGATCTCCTTCATTGCGATCAACCTGATCGGAGCGTTCCTGTTTCTCGGCGGCGACGCCGGGTTACATCAGGTTGCGCGCAACAGCGTCGCGGCCGTGATCAATTTCTCGCTGACGCCGATCCCGCTTTTCATTTTGATGGGCGAGGTGCTCTTCCATACCGGCCTTGCGCTGAAAGTCATCGACGGCGTCGAGCGGCTGATCCGTCAGGTGCCGGGCCGCCTTGCTGTCGTCGCAGTCATCGCCGGCACGATCTTTTCGGCGATTTCTGGATCGACGATCGCGACCACCGCCATGCTGGGCTCGCTGATGCTGCCCGTGATGCTGTCGCGCGGCTACAGCCCCATTCTTGCGACCGGCCCGATCATGGCGATCGGCGCCGTCGACATGCTCATTCCGCCTTCCGCGCTGACCGTTCTGCTCGGCAGCCTGTCGGGCATTTCGATTTCCAAGCTGCTGATCGGCGGGGTGGTGCCAGGCCTGATGCTCAGCGTCGCTTTTGTCGGCTACATCATCGTCCGCGCGCTGACGCGGCCCGACCTCGCGCCGGCGACGCCGATCGAAAGCAAGACCGGCTGGGCACGTTACGAGCTTCTAGTCCTTTACGTCCTGCCGCTTGCCTCGATCTTCGTGGTGGTGATCGGCGCAATGTCGGCCGGCATTGCGACGCCGACGGAATCGGCGGCCCTCGGCGCGCTTGCGACCATGGCCCTCGCCGCTGCCTACCGCGCGCTCAGTCTCCAAAACCTGATGCAGGCCCTGCGTGGCACGGTCGCGATCTCCGGCATGATCCTTTTCATCATTCTCGGCGCCATCACGTTCTCGCAGATCCTGAGCTTTTCCGGCGCAACGCAGGGCATCGTTACCGCGATTCTGGGACACGGGCTTTCGACGCTGGCCATCCTCGCCGGCATGATGGCCTTGCTGATCTTTCTGGGAATTTTCGTGGATCAGGTCAGCATGATGCTGATCACGTTGCCGGTCTATATGCCGATCGTGCAACGGCTCGACATCGACCTGATCTGGTTCGGCGTGCTTTATCTGATCTGCATGCAGCTTGGGCTTTTGCTGCCGCCACACGGGCTCCTGCTGATGACGATGAAGGGCGTCGCCCCACCGCAGGTGACCATGGCCCATATATTCCGCGCGGTTGTTCCGTACATCGCAATGAGCATCGTGCTGCTGCTGATCATTATCGCGTTTCCCGCTATTGCGACCTGGTTGCCGAATCTCTTGGGGTGAGGCTCCTGAAATCGGCTGAGGTGCCGGTCGCATTCATGAGTTCCACTACTTGGGGTAAAGTGCCGCGCTCATGAGTTGCGTCGCATCGCCTCGGGTAGCGCATGGCAGCAGAGCCCGGTATGCCCGAATTGCCATGGCGAATTCGGTGCCGCTACCCATATCCAAACTCTGACCTGGGCATCCCTGGTGTCCCCACTCGTGAGCCTGGGTTTGTAAGCCACGGCTCCCAGTTCTCTCTTGAGCTGGGAGTCGGGCGAATCAAAATTCCTTGGCTTCAACGTCCGTGCGCAATATCTGCCCAATCAGATTGAGGGCCGTGCACGGTCTTCTTGCTGTGAATCTCTCTCGCAAAAAAACCCCGGCTTCGTCTGCCGGGGCGTCTGGCATCTCAATCCGTCGAGGGGTCGGCAGTTTGAATACGCACCAGAAAAACTAAAGGCCGGCGCGCCTTCCGGCCCTGAGAGCCAAAACATCGCCGTCGAAATGTCCGTGCTGATGTGAGCAATTCTGCACAGTCTTTCCCGGGGCACAGGCATAAATTCCAAAAACTGCCACCTCCTTCGAATACAGGCTTGGCCGTTTTAGATCGTACGTCGGTCAACCTGCATTTCTGTAAAGGTTCGCCACTTCTTTGGAGGATACGACGATGCACCTGTCCATCGAAAGTTTGCTGATCATATTGCTTGTGGGCCTCGTGGCGGGATGGCTGGCCGGCCAGATTGTGCAAGGCACTGGTTTTGGGATCATCGGTGACATCGTCATCGGTATCATCGGCGCCTTTATCGGCAGTTGGCTGCTTCCGCAGCTCGGCATCCACCTCGGCGTCGGCATTTTGTCGGCGATCATTAACGCGACCATCGGTGCGCTGTTATTGTTGTTGACAATCAGGCTTGTGCGCGGCGGCGGATCGCGATGGGGTTGGGGAGGAAGTTGGGGCAGACGTTGGTAGTGCTGAGGTGATCGATGTGAGCACTCTCTGCGCGGAATGTCACTTCCAGGGGTAAAGCGGACATTGGCAGCTAAACACTGATGTGCGATTCCTCGTCGTGCAAAACGACATCCAGCTATAGGTCGCGGACGCTAGTGGGTCGCCGTCAAACGTGCAGACCCAAGAAGCCCGCAACGATAAGTACGACGACCACGACGCCGATGATGTAGAAAATATTCATTGTGCGCTCCGTTTCAGGTTGTGCGACTTCAATGTGAAGCAACGGTTCCATCCCTTAAACAAACACAGGTGGAGGAGCGAAGTTCCCTAGACCATGCAACAAAGGCCGTTGGACGCGAAGAAAATTGGTGGTCAATATTGTACACCTTCATGTAGCAAAACTCCGACGCTTCAAGCGTCGCGTGAAAGCATCAGCGTTGCTGACATGAAGGCCGACATAAACATTCAGGCGCATTGCGATTGGCTGCTGGCGTTCAACCCTCAAGGAAGAGGCCAAGTGCAGACAGCGGCTGAAGATGGTCGCCAAATGATTTTAGTAATCGCCGACGTGGGCACAGATAGGATTACGCCCGCCGCCATTCAGACCTGAGGTGATGGCTGTCCGCTAATGACCCAGCAGACATTCGACGGCCCGATCAGTCGCAGCCAGATTATGGGAACAAAATCCCGGTGCAATCGTTGCCACTCCGAGCCCCAAACTGGAGTGCACGTCATGCGTAAATTGAGCGCCGTTGCTTTCATTACTATCATGCTCACCGCGCCCTTGCCGGCACTCGCGTACACTCAAGAGGATGCAGATGCGTGCACGCCGGATGCGATGCGGCTTTGCCAAAACGCTATTCCGGACGAAAGTCGCGTAGCCCAATGCCTTGTCCAAAACAAACAGCAACTCAGCCCCGCCTGCACCAGCGTGTTCAATCGACCACGTGGTGCGAGTGTCGACCGCGAACGCTCGATAAACACTCAAAGGACTAGTTACTGATCAGGTTAATCCGCCGCGCAAAACGTCTTCCTCTGGGGCGGTGGAGGTTATGGCCCCTTTCATGTGACTTAATCACAAAGCGGACATGCTGACCGCGCTAACTATAACATGGCCGAAAAACATTCCAGACCAACGTTCAAGCCAAAGCCCTTCCTGGATGGAAGCGGCTGGCATGTGGATGCCGAGTGGCCGGATGGTGTCACTCAGCATATTGACGATTTTGGGTCTGATTCTGAGGCGCGGGAGTGGATTGCCAAGAAGTCGGAAGCGTGGCTTCAAAAACACCCAATAGCTAAGCAACCAGAATGACCACCGCCACCGGGAAAAGGTTGAACCAAGCAAGGAGAGAAAAACATGGACAAAGATCGAATCCAAGGCTCCGTCGAGCAGGCCAAAGGCAAGGCTAAGGAAGTCGCGGGCAAAATAACCGGCGACGTCAAGCTCGAAACCGAAGGCAAGACGCAGCAGGTCGCTGGCAAGATTCAAAATGCGGTCGGCGGCTTCAAGGACGCGGTCAAGGAAGCTGTCAAAGACTGACGATGACCACCTTCACAATGTGAGGCTGCCTCAGTTGGTGGCCTCCTTACTTTTGAGCGGGTCGCAGCGATCTCCCCCGTCCCAGCCTGTGCTTCGGTCGCGCACGCCGCGTGATCCGAGAGAGCCCGGCTCGTCCCGCCGGGCTTTCTTTTTGCACTTTGTACTAGGCCGAATTCCAGAAAGATGACTTCAGGACGCCGGAGCAGGAACAGTTGTGGTTATTTGGGGCACGTCGCGGTCGGGGTAGTTCGTGCTTGTGAACGCGAGGACTGCAATGATGATAGCGAGCACAATGCCGCCGCGGATGATCCACGATATGTAGAACTTGTCATCCTGTTTGTCTCTGCGGGCGTCGCTCTGATAGGTCATGGTTGTCAACTCTGACCGGGCGGCCGAGGTTCCAACTAGGAACAAAAAGACCGCCAACTGCTGGGGCGGCATGGTGCTGGGGGCGCACGGCGTTGGTACGCAGCCGCGCGCCCACAACAAGCATTACATTACATCGGCCTTGTCAGCGGCCGCGCTGTACTCGACTAGAACTCCGTCCAATGTTTGTAGGGAGCGTAATACCGATTGGGTGGCGGGGGATAATAGTTGTGTGTGCCACCATAATAAGCAGGACCATGATCATAAGGTCCGGGATCATATTCGTAAGGACCGTAAGGCCCCGGACTGTAAGCATAGGGCCCGTAGCCATAGCCGCTATTAGCGGCGATCGAACCTACGATGACGCCGGCCGCAAGCCCGCCGATGATACCGGCGGCAGCCGCTCCGCCGTAACCGCGGCCATAACCATAATATCGTCCGCCACCATAGCCCCGACCGTAATATCGTACATCGGTGATCAGACTCGGCGTTGATGTTTTAACCGTCAATGTGTCTGTCAACACCGGGAAGGCTTTGGATGGATTGCTGTAAGAGATCGCAAACGCGCACGAGACACTTACGCCTAGTACATACTTGAGAATTCTGGAATTCATGAGCTCGCCTTTCTATGTTTTTGTAAGTAGCCACTGATCACGCTGAAGCAGAGCACGGGCTGAATCGAAGCGGTGAAATGCGACCGGGAAAGTCCGGTCGCCTGCCGCGCCGGTTACGCCTCGAGGATAGCGACGATCTGATGCGTGCGCGGGTCAATGACGAGGATTTCATTGCCGACCATAATGTAGTCATAGCCACGCCACTCGGGATAAATCACGAAGACTTCGCGCGGCAGCGGGTAGAAGCGGACGCTGTTCGGAATGCGTGTTCCCACACGTACTGAGACGTTAAGCTGCGTCGGTGCCACCTTGTGCTGTCTGATGATGCCGGTGATCTTCGTCTGCTGCTCGGATGTCAGGTTGCCGGCACCCGCCGCTACGCCCTGACCGGTGGTGCTGCGTTTGCCTTCGTTGGCGGACTTGTTCGATGACGAGGTCGCACCAGCACCGCTTTCGGATGTGCTCTTCGACCTCACGTTCGCGTTGCCATCGGCATCGGATGAACCCTTGGCCGCGGGGGCCCCAGGAGCGCCTTTGTCCATCTTTTGGGTTTTCAGCTGTTTCTTGTCGGATTCGGGCTCCGCTGCTTGCCCGGTCGTCTCGGGCGCTTTGCGTTGACCGGATTTCAAGGCCGGCGCTACCTTTTCCGCCGGGGCATTCTGCTGTGCCGCCGGAGCTCGCCCGGGCGCCTCGTCGTTCTTCATGCCTTGCGCCGAAACGGCGCCAGCACCAAGCAGCAATATCGCCGCCGTGGTGGATAATAGTCGCAGGGTTTTCATGGATGTCTCCTTTGGACAGTCCGCAAATAGTTGATGTTGATTTTCGTATCGAAGTAACGTGGATTGACAAATGTCTACAATAACGACCGCAGCCCAAGTGGCGCTTGATCGAATTGCGTCCGCAATTCGCGTCCTCTCAGATTTAGCTGCGGGCTGAATCGTATGACCAACGCGCCTATCGCCCAAAGGTTCAAAAAGATGCGCGTTATAAAATCAACAGACTCGCAGGCTCGAAGCCCAAAGCTGTTTCAACTGTATGATCAAAACAGACCACTTTTTGACCGGGCGCTAACATGCCGATTGAGCGTTTTCGGCGATCATTTTCTTCCAGTCATACATATATAAGGAGTTCGACCAGAGGAGTGCCAAATGCACACGCACCGGTTCGGACGAAAAATCAAACTTCCTGCGTCAATCGCCATCAAGCATCAGATCAGGGTGCTGATGGCTCAAGACGAGTTGAAGAAAGCAGAGTCCCAACTTGTCAAACAATCAGCGCCAGTAAGCGAGCCTGCAGTGACGAAGGAGTGGGAAAGGTCCGCCAGATCCCCCAAACGGCCGATATTAATTGGCGCTGGGCGCATGTAGGCGGCTATTTCGGGCCTGTGATAAGGTCCATCCCAGCTACGCTCCGGCGCCATGCGCCGGATTGCCCAATGGACATGTGTTTACGGGGGTTTCGATGCGTCTGAAGACGATATTTGCGGCGATTGCGGCCATCGGACTTTTTGCCGGCACCGCGGCCGCGCAGGAAGGCACGCTCAAGAAGATCAAGGACACCGGCACGATCACGATCGGCCATCGTGAATCCTCGATTCCATTCTCCTACTACGACGATAAGCAGCAGGTCGTCGGCTACGCCATGGACCTCTGCAACAAAATCGTCGATGCAGTGAAGGCGAATCTCAAGCTCGCCAAGCTTGACGTGAAGCTGCAGCCGGTGACCTCGGCGACGCGCATTCCGCTGATCGCGAACGGCACTGTCGATCTCGAATGCGGATCAACGACCAACAATCTCGAACGGCAGAAGCAGGTCTCGTTCACGATCACGCACTTCGTTACGGCCAACCGCTTCGTGTCAAAGAAAGCCGCGAAGCTCAACAAGCTCGAGGACCTAAAGGGCAAGAGCGTTGTGTCGACCTCCGGCACCACGAATATCAAGCAGATCACCGAGCTCAACACCGAGCGCAATCTTGGCCTGACCATCCTGCCGGCAAAGGATCACGCCGAAGCCTTCCTGATGGTCGAGACCGGCCGCGCCGCCGCCTTCGTGATGGACGACATCCTGCTCTACAGCCTGGTGGCAGGCTCGAAGGCGCCGAAGGATTACGAGATCTCCGCCGATGCACTTTCAGTCGAGCCTTATGGCATCATGCTGCGCAAGGACGACCCAGCCTTCAAGAAGGTGGTCGATGACGCGATGACCAGCATCTATAAGAGCGGCGAGATCAACAAGATTTACGATAAGTGGTTTCTCAAGCCGATCCCGCCGAAGGGCGTGAATCTCAACGTGCCGATGGGTGCGTCGTTCAAGAAAGTAGTCGCCAAACCAACCGACAGCGGCGATCCGAAGGACTACCAATAGTCTCCGGATAAACGCTAGACTTCGCGGCGCGGCCTCAAAGCCGCGCCGCAATTGCGTTTGGGGGACGCAGGCCGCATGAGCTACAAGTGGAACTGGGGAATCTTTTTCCAGCTGTCCCCCGATGGCACCCACACCTACCTGCAGCTCCTGCTGTTCGGCGCCGGCTGGACGCTTGCCACTGCCCTGCTTGCCTGGGCAATCGCGCTTTCGGCCGGCGCGTTCATCGGCGTGATCCGCACCGCGCCGGTGCCGTGGCTGGTGCGGCTTGGCAATGCCTATGTCGAGCTGTTCCGCAACATTCCCCTGCTGGTGCAGATGTTCCTCTGGTACTTCGTGCTGCCCGAGGTCATGCCGCAGGCGATCGGCGACTGGCTCAAGCAATCGGCCAATGCCTCGTTCTACAATGCGGTGATCTGTCTCGGCCTCTACACCTCCGCGCGGGTCGCCGAGCAGGTGAAAGCCGGCATCCTCAGCCTGCGCAGCGGGCAGCGCATGGCGGGTCTCGCGATGGGCCTCACGCTGCCGCAGACCTACCGCTACGTGCTGCTGCCGATGGCATTCCGCATCATCCTGCCACCGCTGAGCTCGGAATTTCTCAACATCATCAAGAATTCCTCGGTGGCGCTGACGATCGGGCTGATCGAACTCACCGCCGCGGCGCGCTCGATGTCGGAATTTTCCTTTCAGGTGTTCGAAGCCTTCACCGGCGCAACCCTGATCTACATCATCATCAACATCGTCGTCGTCGCCGGCATGCGCTGGCTCGAGCGGCGCGTCGCGGTGCCCGGCTTCATCAGCATGGGCCCGCCGGCGGCGGCGCATTGAGGGTAGGCAATGTTCTCCAATTTTGACTGGGACGTCATCCTCCGCTCACTGCCGTATCTGTTCCTCGACGGCATGCGCTTTACGATCATGCTGACTTTGATGGCCACTGGCGGCGGCATCGTGATCGGCACGCTGCTGGCTCTCGCTCGGCTCTCGAACATTCCCGGCCTTTCCCATGTCGCGGGCGCCTACGTGAACCTGATCCGCTCAATGCCGCTCGTCCTGGTGATCTTCTGGTTCTACTTCCTGGTGCCCTATATCGGGCAATGGATCACGGGCGCATCGCGGCCGATCCAGGTCGGCGCATTCCTCTCGGCGCTCGTGACCTTCACATTGTTCGAAGCTGCCTATTTCTGCGAGATCATGCGCGCCGGCATCCAGTCGATTCCCCGCGGCCAGGCGCAGGCGGCGCAGGCGCTCGGCATGGGCTACTGGACCGCGATGGGAGAAATTATCTTGCCGCAGGCCTTCCGCAACATGGTGCCGGTGCTGCTGACACAGACCATCATTTTGTTCCAGGACACTTCGCTGGTTTACGTGATCTCGGTCACCGACTTCTTCGGCGCGGCGTCGAAGGTCGCGCAGCGCGACGGGCGCCTGGTCGAGATGTATCTGTTTGCCGCCGCCGTTTATTTCGTCATTTCGCTCGCCGCATCGTTCTGGGTGCGCCGGCTGCAGCAACGCGTCGCCATCATCCGCTGAGGCCCCATGATCACCATCAGCAATGTCAGCAAGTGGTACGGCACCATGCAGGTGCTGAAGAACTGCAGCACCGAGGTCGCCAAAGGCGAGGTCGTGGTGGTGTGCGGCCCCTCGGGATCCGGGAAGTCGACGCTGATCAAATGCGTCAACGGGCTGGAGCCGTTCGAGGAAGGCACTATCACCGTCGACGGGATCTCGGTCGGCGACCCCAAGACCAATTTGCCGAAATTGCGCGCCCGCATCGGAATGGTGTTCCAGCATTTCGAGCTGTTTCCCCACCTTTCCGTCATGCGCAACCTGTCGCTGGCGCAGATCAAGGTGCTTGGCCGCGACCCAAAAACCGCCGACGAGAAAGGCAGGAAGCTGCTGGAGCGCGTCGGTTTGAGCGCGCATGCCGACAAATTTCCCGGGCAGCTCTCGGGCGGCCAGCAGCAGCGCGTCGCCATTGCGCGGGCGCTGGCGATGGACCCGATCGCCATGCTATTCGACGAGCCAACCTCGGCGCTCGACCCGGAAATGATAAACGAGGTGCTCGACGTGATGGTGGCGCTGGCCAAAGACGGCATGACGATGATCGTGGTGACCCACGAGATGGGCTTTGCCCGCAAGGTCGCCAACCGCGTCGTCTTTATGGACAAAGGCGAAATCGTCGAGGACGCCCCGACTGCGGACTTTTTCGGTAGGCCGCGCAGCGAGCGCGCGCAGATGTTTCTGTCGAAGATCTTGCAACAATAAGATCCGGCAAATGCGAATCGCGCACACGGGCCGTTGTCGCTCTTGAGATCAAGGCTCGATAAATCGTTGCAGGCCGCCATGATGCGCCAACAGCTGAGACTTCATCCCGATTCGCACTCCGTTGTGGTGAAAAGCATTGACGTGGAGATCGCGCGTCCGCGTGCCGGCAGCCTGGAGTTGTCCTATATCGTGACCGGTCAGATGAGCAGCATCCGGATGCCCGCCGCTGCTGCGAACGCACGCGGCGACGGGCTTTGGCGGCACACCTGCTTCGAGGCATTCGTCCGTGGCTCGCCGGATGCCGGCTACTATGAGCTGAACTTTTCGCCGTCCGGACAATGGGCCGCATATCAGTTCAGCGGCTACCGGAACGGCATGCGTATCGCGGACGAGATTGCCGGAGTTCCGATCAAAGTGCGGTCGAGCCCTGATCGTTATACGCTACAGGCATCACTGGAAATCACGGGCTTGCCGCGTGACCACTCGTGGCGTCTTGGCTTGTCGGCCGTGATCGAGGACGCAAACGGCGGCATGTCCTATTGGGCGCTGACGCATCCGCCGGGTAAGCCGGACTTCCATCACGGAGACGGCTTCGTCTGCGAATTTTCTCCGACGGTGAAGCCATGAAATTCGGCATTGACCGGTTGATCGCCGAC
>DASSSM010000449.1:0-2966 GCA_035708425.1 Pseudolabrys sp. | reverse complement strand
ATCAAGTCGGCATTGCTCGAAATCATGAAAGGCCAGCCGCAGGCGGTCGTAACGGTCGGGCCTTACAAACCGATCGCCGCATTCATCAAGCTTGCGCGCCAGCTCAAGGTCGATGCGACATTCGTCGCCATTTCTTTCGTGGGGTCAGACTCCCTCGCCCAGGAGCTCGGGAGCGAGGGTACCGGCGTGGTCGTGAGCCAGGTTGTGCCCTTCCCCGGCGACAAGTCATTGCCGGTCGTGGCGTCGTACCAGTCCGCGCTCGCCGCCGTGAACGAGAAATCGAAACCTGGCTTTGTGTCGCTCGAGGGCTATCTCGCCGGCCGGCTGGTGGTCGAAGCGATCAGGCGAATTCCGGGCGAGCCTACGCGTGAAGCATTCCTGGACGTCATGGAACGCAAACCGTTCGACCTCGGCGGCGTGAACCTCACGTTCAGCACAACGCAAAATCAGGGATCAAATCAGGTCTACTTCACGGTGCTGCAATCAGATGGGTTTTTCCGGCCGGTCACAAGGCTTGTGAAGACCGTCGCAAGATGACGACCAGCGTATAACCGACATGCTCATGCGCACGACCAACCCGCCGGCGAAACAAGCTCAAGGCTCTCGTGCCTCGGGCTGGCTTTCCACTATTCGCGCCCGGCTGTACCTCGCTTTCGGCTTCGCTGCGGCGCTCACGATCGTTGGCGCGTCCATCGCATTCTATGAATTCACCATTATCGGATCCACAACCAACGAAATTGTCTCGCGCAGCCTTCCGGCCACGGTCGTATCGCTTCGCCTCGCGGAACAGGCAAGCAGTCTCGTGTCCTCGGGCCCGCGCCTGATGACCGCCGGAACCGATAAGGTTCGCGCGGACATCCTGGCCGACATCAACAAACAAGAAAAAAATCTCGACGATGGCATCAGCCAGCTGAAGGCGCTCGGCATCGGTAATGCCGACGACATCGAGATGAGCCGCAAGGCCCTGGCGCAGCGCCTGCAAACGCTCGATCAAGCGGTCTCAAACCGCATTTCCATGTCGAATGAGCGGTCTTACCTGGCCTCCTCGGTTCGTGCCGCGCACGAGGCGCTCCTGATCGGGCTCGCTCCGGCCATCGACGACGCAAATTTCGACCTGATGATGAACGCCAGACAGGAAGGCGCTGCCGCGATTGAGACGAGGCTCGAATATCTCCGCAGGCTTTTGGAGACCGAATCGGAATCGAATCTGCTGGCCGGCCTGTTGACGGAGGCTTCGCTCGTCAGCGACGCAAGCCGCCTGGAGCCGCTGCGCGACATCATTGCGTCCGCCCAGCGGAAAATAACCAAGAACCTGAATGCAATTCCCGATCGGGCGCAACATGAGAAGTTGACCGCGCTTTACAAGCAGCTTGGCGCCATAGGCGCGGACGACGGAATCATTGCCGCGCGAGCCTACGAGCTCGATCAGCAGCACGAGGCGCAAGTCGCATTCACGGCCGCACAGAAGGACGCCTCGAGGCTCAAGCAAGCAGTCGACGCTCTGGTCGAGCAGCAAGGCAGCACCGCGCAACACATATCCGGTTACGCGAGCAGCCAAATTAGCTCCGGCAAGCTCATTCTCACCGTCCTGTCCATTGCGGCGGTTCTTGGCGCAGCATTGGTCGCATGGCTTTACGTCGGGCGCAGCGTCGCGCGGCGGCTTGGCTTCCTCAGCGATGCAATGCGGCGCCTAGCCAGTGGCGATCTAACCGTCGATATCCAGGACACCCGCCACGACGAGATCGGAGACATGGGACGGACCCTTTTGTTCTTCCGTCAAGCAACAGCCGACGTGGCAAGCGCCCGCCGCAAGGAAAGCGAGCAGACGCGAACGCTGGAATCACGCCGGCAGCTCGTCGAGACCGCGACGCAGGAGTTCGAGCGGGCCGTGTCCAATATCGTTCAGACGCTCGACCGCGCGGCTGGCGCGATGGACACCTCCGCGCGCGAAATGGCGAACAGCGCCGGCCGCAATCAGGAGCAGGCGCTCGCGACCGCGGCAGCGTCGGAGCAGGCAACGACAAACGTCAGCATCGTGGCGACGGCCGCCGAGGAAATCGCCCAGTCGATCGAGCACATTGCGGCCCGCGTCGCAAATTCAGCGAACGTTGCGACGCAGGCGACCGACGAGGCGAAAGCGATCACCGAGGCGGTCGAGAGCCTGTCGGCCTCGGTGGATGAAATCGGCGAAGTCAGCGACCTCATCAGCAGCATTGCCGCGCAGACGAACCTCCTTGCGCTCAACGCGACGATCGAGGCTGCACGCGCCGGAGAGGCCGGACGCGGCTTTGCCGTGGTCGCACAGGAGGTCAAGGGTCTCGCCGGACAGACCGCCAAGGCGACCGAAGAAATCACCCGGCACATCGTATCGATCGAACAGACGACGGAGCGGTCCGTCAACGCGATCAAGAAGATCGCAACCACGATCGAACAGCTCAGCGAGGTCGCCAATGACGTTGCGGTGGGGATGCGGCAGCAGGATGCGGTGACGCAGGAAATCGCGCGTAACGCCGGCGCGGCCGCCAAAGGAACGCGTGACGTATCCGAAAACATCACGGAAGTCTCGAACAGCGCCATCAAGACCGGCCAGATCGCCTCGACGGTTCTCACGGCGGCCGCCGAACTGGCCGATCAATCTCACCTGCTGCGACGCGAGGTCGAACGCTACCTGGCACAGCTGCGCGTGGCGTCGTAGCAATCACCTCACTTCAGAAATTTTCCTCGGAACGCGGCGACAGGCCGCCCTTGCGCGCGCACCCATACTCTTTGCACAGGTAGGAAAGGTCGCCCTCGCAGGCGTAGCCGGTGACCGGGCACAACTCGCTCTGCTCCTGGCCGTCGTTCGGCGCAACCGCCGCAAAGAACCAGGGATCCTCCCACAAAGACTTTCCCACCATGGCTTCCATCCACCGCTATCAATTCGAATACGCGGTCATGGGACTGATCTCGATCGGGACTTCGGTTAC
>DASSSM010000448.1:0-9320 GCA_035708425.1 Pseudolabrys sp. | reverse complement strand
ACATTGTATTCCGTGAACCAGCTCGGACCTCCATTGCCCTCGACGATCAGCTTGCGAACTTTACCGTCAAACGAGCGGAAATGAGTTTTGTAACCCGGCGGCACGTTGACGCCGGGGATGGCGGTGATGTCGAAGCTCGACTCATCGTGCAAAAGAATAATGTGAGGCAGCTTGCGTGCCGGCGCGCAGGCGGCAACAGGCGGTATCTTCAAATGCTCGGCTGTGGTCGAGCGCGAATCAAGGTAGCCATGCGTGATCAACTCGTGCATGGCCTCGACGCCGGTGCGCGCGAATTTCGAGACGTAGTTCTGGCCGAAGAAATCTTCGTAAAGATCGGTCGGGAACGAAAGCGACAGCACCGTGAGCGCGGCCAGGCAGGATGTCCCGCCGAGCGTACTCACGCGCAGCCGCATGCGCAGCGGATCGAGCCGCCAGGTGATCGCCAGCAGCATCGCGACGATGAAGCCGGCGAGCGTCAGTTGTGCGCGCAGTCCCGGGATCACCGCCAGCAGGAAAGCCGAGGTGTCGCGGTCGATGATCATCAGGTCAACGAAATCGACCGTCATCCAGAGCTTCTCGTGCTTGAATTGGGAGAGCAGGATCAGTGCGACGATGAAGGAGAGTGAGATGAGGCCTGAGGCGATCGGCCGCCGCACGACAGCGAGACAGACGAAATTCAAAAAGGCCCAGGCGAGCAGGAATGCGATTTTTGCGATGAGGTCGACCTCGGTCGCCACCATGATGATGAGTGCGGCGACGTGGAGCAGCGCAACCAAGGACAATGCCAACGCCTCGCGGCGCGAAATCCCTTCGGCGGGCGCAAGGCGACTGAATAACGCGGACGCGGCGGATAACATGGCCTAAGCGGCCCTGCCCGGCTGCGATCTTCTTTCAGTCTCCAGCGCACGGCCCGGTGTCATAAGACTGTAATCAAACTGTCATTGCAAGCGTCCGTCATCGGTACGGCAGAAATTTTGTAAAGTTAACCAAGGGCATGGACCGGCCGACTCGCGAAATGGCCGGTTCCGCCATTGCGCCGTGCATGCCATCATCCCGCATGGCCTTCGACGCCCGTCTCGCCGAGGCATGGTCGCGCCTGCCCGACTATCTCGGCAGCCATGTGCTGGTGAGCCTAGCCGCGCTCGCCATCGGGCTCGGCATCAGCCTGCCGGTCGCCATCGCTTCAAGGCACAGGCCGATACTGCGGGGGGGCCTACTCGCGATCGCCAGCGTCGTGCAGACCATCCCCGGGCTGGCGCTGCTGGCGTTGTTCTATCCTCTGCTGCTGGCGCTGAGTGCCCTCTTCGAGCGCATCTTCGGCAGAGGATTTTCGGCGCTGGGCTTCCTGCCCGCGGTGCTGGCATTGGCGCTCTATTCGATGCTCCCGGTCCTGCGCAACACGGTGACCGGCCTCAATGGCGTCGATGCGCGCCTGAGCGAGGCCGCGCGCGTGGTCGGCGTGCCACCCTGGCGGCTGCTGCGCGACATCGAACTGCCGCTGGCGTTACCGGTGATCATGGCCGGCATTCGCACGTCCGCGGTCTGGGTGATCGGCACAGCGACGCTGGCCACCCCGATCGGTCAGACAAGTCTCGGCAACTATATTTTCACCGGCCTGCAGACTCAGAACTGGGTCTTTGTGATTTTCGGTTGCGTGGCCGCCGCGCTGTTGGCCCTGGCGGTCGATCAGTTGCTTGCGCTGGTGCAGGCCGGCGTCACCCGCCGCAGCAGTGCACGGACGGCGGCGGGCATCGCGGGCCTCGCCGCGCTCATACTCGCCGCGCTGATCCCCGGCCTCGCGCAACCGCGAGCGGACTATGTCATCGGCGCAAAGACTTTCACCGAGCAATACATCCTCGCCGCCCTGATCGAGCAGCGGCTTCAGGCGGCCGGCCTTACTGCCGACCGCCGGCCGGGATTGGGCTCCAACGTTTTGTTCGACGCGCTTGCCAAAGATGAGATCGATATCGCGGTCGACTATTCCGGCACCATCTGGACCAATCGCATGCAGCGTAGCGACACACCATCGCAAACACAGGTGCTGTCGGAGCTCGAGAACTGGCTGAGCACGAAATACAACATCCGCATGCTGGGCGCGCTCGGATTCGAGAATGCCTATGCGCTGGCGATGACACGGGCGAAGGCGCAGGCGCTCGGCATCCGCACAATTGCAGACTTGGCCGCACATGGAAGCGAACTCACGATCGCCGGCGACTACGAGTTCTTCGCGCGGCCCGAATGGGATGCGCTGCGCAAGAGCTACGGTCTACAGTTCAAGGCGCAACGCCAGATGCAACCGGAATTCATGTACAGGGCCGTTGCCGGCGGCGAGGTCGACGTGATCTCGGCGTACACCAGCGACGGGCAGATTGCGACCAACGACCTCGTCGTACTCGACGACGTTCGGCACGCCATCCCGCCTTATGACGCGATCATCTTGCTCTCGCCCAAGCGCGTGCATGATGAAAAACTGATCAATGCAATGCACCCCCTGATCGGAGCGATCCCGATCGCTCTCATGCGCGAAGCCAACGCGCAGGCGTCCGCTGGCACCAGTCCTGACGCTGTGGCGCGTTGGCTTGCAGAAAAGCTCAGGCCGTAAGCTAGTTCTTGCTCTTGTCCACCAGCGCGCGCTGCTTGATCCACGGCATCATGTCGCGCAGCTTGGCGCCGACCTGCTCGATCGGATGTTCGGCGAGCTTGGCGCGCGTCGCCTTAAACGAGGTCTGGTTGACCTTGTTCTCCAGCATCCAGTCCTTGGTGAAGCGGCCGGACTGGATGTCGGCGAGCACACGCTTCATTTCCGCCTTCACTTCGGGTGTGATCACGCGCGGCCCGGAAACGTACTCGCCATATTCGGCGGTGTTCGACACCGAATAATTCATGTTGGCGATGCCGCCCTCGTAGATGAGGTCGACTATCAGCTTCACCTCGTGCACGCATTCGAAATAGGCCATCTCAGGCGCATAACCGGCTTCGACCAGTGTCTCGTAGCCGGCCTTCATCAACTCGACGAGGCCGCCGCAGAGAACCGTCTGCTCGCCGAACAGATCGGTTTCGCACTCTTCCTTGAACGTCGTTTCGATGATGCCCGCGCGGCCGCCGCCGATCGCGGAGGCATAAGAAAGACCGAGATCATGCGCATTGCCCGAGGCATCCTTGTGGATCGCGACCAGGCACGGCACGCCGGCGCCACGCTGATATTCCGAGCGCACGGTATGGCCGGGGCCTTTCGGCGCAATCATCAGCACGTCGAGGTCCGAGCGCGGCTCGATCAGGTTGAAATGCACGTTAAGACCATGCGCGAACATCAGCGCGGCGCCGTCCTTCATATTCTTGTGCAGATGGTCGCGGTAAATGTCGCCCTGCAATTCGTCGGGCGTGAGCATCATCATCACGTCGGCCCATTTGGCGGCCTCGGCGACCTCCATGACCTTGAACTTCTCGGCCTCGGCCTTCTTCACGCCGGCAGAGGCCTTGCGCAGTGCAACCGCGACATCTTTCACGCCGCTGTCGCGCAGATTGAGCGCATGGGCATGCCCCTGGCTTCCATAGCCGATGATGGCGACCTTCTTGCCCTTGATCAGGTTCAGGTCGGCGTCGCGATCGTAGTAAACACGCATGGTACTTAACCCCTATTTTGGCCTGTTGCCTGGCCGTCTCGCGTCCTGGCCGGGCTCGTCCCAGCCATCCACGTCTTCTTTTGCGCAGCGTCGATAGCAAGACGTGGATGCCCGGCACAAGGCCGGGCATGACGAAAATCTATTCCCGCCCGCGGTGCCGTTTGATCTGCAGTCGTCCGGCATAGAGGAATGCGAACCCGACTGCCACGCTGCCGTATTTGATCGCCTCCGGCATGGTGGAGGCCTGCTCGAAGCAATAAGGGCCCAAGCCTGCAAAGCCAATACAGCGCGAATTCTCCAGCGCATAGGGCTTCAGAAAAACACCGAGAGCGATGAACGGAATCGACAGGATCGTCAGGCCCATCGTTACATTCCCTCCGGCCCGCGCATGATGGCGGCGATGCCCGTGCGGGCAACCTCCACAAGGCCCAACGGTAGCATCAGCGCAATGAACTGCTCGATCTTTTCGCTGGCGCCGGTGATTTCGAACACAAAGCTTTCAGTGGTCGCGTCGATCACTCGCGCGCGGAATGCGTCGGCAAGCCGCAAGGCTTCGACGCGGTTGTCGCCCTTCCCTTTTACCTTGACCATCGCTAGCTCGCGCTCGATCGCATTGCCGGCGAGCGTCATGTCGACGACGTGATGTACCGGGACGAGCCGGTCGAGCTGGTTCTTGATCTGCTCGATCACCATCGGCGTGCCGGTGGTGACGATCGTGATCAGCGAGAGATGCTGCCTGTGCTCGGTCTCCGAAACGGTCAGCGACTCAATATTGTAGCCGCGCCCGGAAAAGAGGCCGATCACGCGTGCAAGCACGCCGGGCTCGTTGTCGACCAGAACGGAGAGCGTATGCGTCTCCGCTTTTTGTGCGGTTGGCGCGGCCGGATAATGACTTGTCGTGGGTGCGTTCATCAGACCATCACCTTGCCTTCTTCGGTGATAGCGTCTTCCACGGCGACGCCGGCATCACCGAGCAACATCTCGTTGTGTGCCCGCCCCGACGGGATCATCGGGAAGCAGTTTTCCTTGGGATCGACCACGCAGTCGAACAGCACCGGCTTGTCGACCGAGATCATCTCCTTGATGGCACGATCAAGATCGCCCGGTTTTTCGCAGCGGATGCCATGCGCATGATAGGCCTCGGCCAGCTTCACGAAATCCGGCAATGCCTCGCTGTAGCTTTCCGCATAGCGCCCGCCATGCAGCAATTCCTGCCATTGCCGTACCATGCCCATGTAATTGTTGTTCAGGATGAAGATCTTGATCGGCAGGCGGTACTGCACCGCCGTCGAGAGCTCCTGCATCGTCATCAGCACCGAGGCCTCGCCGGCGATATCGATGACCAGGGACTTGGGATGGGCGAGTTGCACGCCGACCGAAGCCGGCAGGCCGTAACCCATGGTGCCGAGGCCACCCGACGTCATCCAGCGGTTCGGCTCCTGGAAGCCGAAGAACTGGGCCGCCCACATCTGGTGCTGGCCGACTTCGGTGGTGATGTAGACGTCCTTGTCCTTGGTCAGCTCGTAGAGCCGCTGGATCGCGTATTGCGGCTTGATGACGTCCTTCGACTGCCGGTAGGCGAGCGATTTGCGGGCGCGCCATTTGTCGATCTGCGTCCACCAGGCCTGCAGCGCTTTCTTGTCGGGGTGAATTGCACCGGTACGCCACAGGCGAACCATGTCTTCGAGCACGTGCGCGCAGTCACCGACGATCGGCACGTCCACCTTGACGTTCTTGTTGATCGAGGATGGATCGATGTCGATGTGGATCTTCTTTGAGCCCGGCGAGAAAGCGTCGAGGCGGCCGGTGATGCGATCATCGAAACGCGCGCCGACGCAGATCATCACGTCGCAATCATGCATCGACATATTCGCCTCGAGCGTGCCGTGCATGCCGAGCATACCGAGCCATTTCGGATCGGCGGCAGGGAAAGCACCGAGCCCCATCAATGTTGATGTGATCGGGTAACCGGTCAGCTTGACGAGCTCGCGCAGCAGATCGCAGGCGGCTTTCCCGGAATTCACCACGCCGCCGCCGGTGTAGAACAGGGGACGCTTCGCATGCGCCATCAGATCGATGGCCTGCTTGATCTTGTCCATGTCGCCCTTGAGCTTGGGCTTGTAGCCGGTGTGCGGAAAATCCTTCGGCTTGGAATACGTGCCCTTGGCGAACTGGATGTCCTTCGGAATGTCGACGACGACGGGGCCGGGACGGCCGCTCGCAGCAATGTGGAACGCTTCGTGAAGAACCCGCGGCAGATCCTCGATGCGCTTGACCAGATAATTGTATTTCGTGCACGGCCGCGTGATGCCGACCGTGTCGCATTCCTGGAACGCGTCATTGCCGATCAGGTGCGTCGGGACCTGGCCGGTGATGCAGACGATCGGAATTGAATCGCACAACGCGTCGGTGAGACCGGTGACCGCATTGGTCGCGCCGGGGCCCGAAGTGACAAGCACGCAGCCGACCTTGCCGGTCGAGCGCGCATAACCTTCCGCCGCGTGCACCGCGCCCTGCTCGTGCCGCACCAGCACATGACGGACCTGGTTGTTGGCGAAGATGGCGTCGTAAATCGGCAGCACCGCCCCGCCCGGATAGCCGAACAGGTGCTCGACCCCCTGGTCGGCAAGCGCCTGGATCACCATTTCGGCGCCGGTCATTTCGCGTGTCATGTCATTCCCTTTCGTCACTCTCGGCTCCGACACAATAAAAAAGGCCCGTAGAGGGCCATGTCCGGACGCTCGCCGAGGGCCCCATTTCTAGGGCCATCCTAGCGTCCGAACCCTTACTACAGTAATAATATTACGTTCCACGGTTCTCACTCGCACTTTCGTTGCGCGCCTTATAGGGGCTGGACGGCAGCCGGTCAAGATAAATCACATTAAAACCGGGCCTGAAAGTGGCTCCGGATGTCCGAAAGGGCCTCATTCGGATCGGCCCAGATCCAGTCCTTCATCTGATTGCGAAACCAGGTGAGCTGACGCTTGGCGTAGCGCCTCGTATCCATCACCGCACCGGCGATGGCGTCCTCGCGCGAAATCTCGCCCTTGAGGTGGCGGATCAGCCAGGGCACGCCATGCGCCTTCATCGCCGGCAAAGTCGGGTCGAGTTTGCGCTCGGCAAGCCGGCGCACTTCATCCAATGCCGTCGACCTCATCATCACATCGAACCGCGCCTCGATGCGCCGGACCAACTCCTTGCGCTCGCAGGTGATGAACACCTTCACGGCGCGCGCAGGGTCAATCAGCGGCGGCAGGCCTTCGCGGTGCCAATCGGACAGCGCCCGGCCGGTTGCCAGCACGACTTCGAGCGCACGCGAAATGCGCGACCGGTCATTGGCGGTGACGCGCTGCGCGGCAGCAGGATCGAGGCGCATAAGCTCGGCATGCAAGGCCGGCGCACCCTCGTGTTGGAGGCGTCCTCTCACGCTGGCGCGAATGTCGGCAGGGATTGGCGGGACGGCGGCGAGACCTGACGTCAGAGCCTTGAAATAAAGTCCGGTCCCTCCGACCAAGATCGGCACACGTCCTTGTTTGCCGATCTCCGTCAGCGCCTCCTCGACATCGCGGCACCAGCGGCCGACGGAATAGTTCTCGGCTGCATCGACGAAGCCGTACAGTTTGTGCGGTGCCCGCGCCTCATCGTCGGCCGTCGGCCGTGCGGTGATGACCCGCAGATCGCGATAAACCTGCATGGAATCGGCATTGACGATAACGCCGCCCAGGCTTTCCGCGACATCAAGCGCCAGCGCCGACTTGCCGCTGGCAGTCGGCCCTGCAATAAGCACCGCGCTGACTGTGGTCATAGTGCCGCCTTTGTTGGGGGCGTGATAGCACCGGTGGGACGAGAACTCATCCGCGTTTGGAGACGGACTTGACACTCATCAGACCATTTCGGGCCTTGCGGCCGGCGCCCGGTCGCGCCGCGGACGTCCTCGCGCCGCCTTATGATGTTCTCTCAAGCGCGGAGGCTCGCGTCCGGGCCAAAGGCAGGCCATGGAGTTTCTTGCACATTTCAAAGCCGGAGATTGATCTCAATCCGAGCACCGACCCTTACGACAAAGCTGTCTACGCCAAGGCGGCTGAAAACCTCAAAAACATGATGTCAGCGGGTGTCCTGACGCGCGACAGAAAGCCTTGCTACTACGTTTATCGCCTCACCTGGCGTGACCATGTCCAGACAGGTCTCGCGGCGGTTGCCTCGCTTGAAGACTATGCGACCAACCGAATCCGCAAGCACGAACACACGACGCCGACAAAAGAAGATGATCGCGTTCGCCAGATCGAAGCAATCAATGCCCAGACCGGTCCGGTCATGAGCGGCTATCCGAATGCGCCGATGATTGACGCGATGCTGGCACAGGCAGCAACCGGCAAGGCCGACGTTGATGTCACGGCCGACGACGGCGTGCGCCATCAACTTTGGACGATCGCCGACGATGCGACGATCGAGAAACTGACCCGCGCCTTCGATGCCTTACCGGCCGTGTACATTGCCGACGGCCATCACCGATCGGCAGCGGCTGCGCGTGTCGCCGCGGCCCGCAAAGGCGACGGCTCGCATGGATATTTCCTGTCCGTGATCTTTCCAGAGCATGAAATGACCATCCTCGACTACAACCGGGTGGTAAAAGACCTGAACGGCCGCAGTCCCGAACAATTTATCGCCGAATTGCAGAAGAGCTTCGCGGTAACGCCGTCCAATCAGCCAGTGCGGCCCGCATCATCCCATGATTGCGGGATGTACTTGAACGGCCACTGGTACAGACTTTCAATTCGGCCAGAACTGGTTCCGACCGATCCAATCGGGCGACTTCCAATCACCGTTCTCTCCCGCAATATCCTTGAACCACTGCTCGGCATCAGTGATCCGCGCACTGACAAACGCATCGATTTCATTGGCGGAGCACGCGGGCTGGAAGAACTGGAGAGACGCGTAAAGTCAGGCGAGATGGCTGCCGCCTTCTCGCTTTATCCCACGCAGATGCGCGACTTAATGGCAGTCGCCGACGCCGGCGGCATCATGCCACCGAAATCTACCTGGTTCGAACCCAAACTCGCTGACGGCATGGTCAGTCACATACTCGACTGACGAAAGCACCGCGACGCTCCCGCGCCGCGTTTTCTGGCCTACTGCAAGCTCAGCGCGACGAAGCTCGGATCCCCGTCAGGGGACACCACGAGCAGCACTACGGCCTTTTTGCCGTCCTTCTTGAGCTTGTCGATCCGCTGCTGCAGCTCGGTCGCATTTGAGACGGGCTGCTGCTGGACCTCGGCGATCACCATCCCGGGCGCAAGGCGTTTTTCCGATGCCGGCGAATTTGCATCGACACCGGTGATCACAACACCTTTGACCTTGTCCTTGATGTTGTGCTTCTTGCGCAGATCATCGGTGAGGTTGGCGAGATCTAGGCCAAGCGCTTTTTTCACCGCCGGCTTGCTCTCGGGCGTCGCGTCCTTCTTGTCGTTCGACACGGCCGCGACTTTCTTTTCATCCTCGAGGCGGCCAAGCTTGACCGACTTCTTTTCCTCTTTGCCCTTGCGGATGACGACAACTTCAACGTCCTTGCCGACCGGCGTGTCGGCAACGATCTTCGGCAGGTCGCGCATTTCCTTGACGTCCTTGCCGTCGAACTTGACGATCACATCGCCCGGCTCGATTCCGGCGGGCTTGGCCGGGCCTTTATCGTCGATGCCG
>DASSSM010000447.1:0-4066 GCA_035708425.1 Pseudolabrys sp. | reverse complement strand
CTTTTAAGTAGCCCCGCCTATGCGCAGCAACCGGCATCGCCACCGCCACCGCCCGCTATTGGCGCGCCAATTACACTCGAACAAGCAAAGGCTGCGATTGCCGCCGCCACGCAAGAAAGCAAGAAGAACGGTTGGAATCATGTTTTCGCTGTTGTCGACGGTGGCGGTAATCTTATTGCGTTTGAAAAAGCCGATCTTGCCGGCAATGCTTCTATCAAAATAGCTGAGGCGAAAGCTACATCATCGGCGACCTTTCGCGTGCCCACCAAAGTTTACCAAGATCGCCTCGCAGCAGGAGAAACCTTCATATTAGGTTTGCCGGGTGCGGTACCGGCGGCTGGTGGAGTGCCAATCGTCGTCAATGGCAAACTTATTGGTGCCATCGGCGTAAGCGGCGCAACGCCATTACAGGATCATCAGTCTGGCGTAGCCGGTGCCGCGGCTGTGAAGTGACAAAGCAATCCGCAAAGGCCGATTTCTAATTCGCGCGCATAGTAAAGAGGCCGCCTCAGTTGGCGGCCTCTTCTTATGGAATGTCGCAGGCTCACCAGACCCAGCGGACGGCCTTCGAGATGACGTCGCCGATCGTCAGCAATGTCGCAGCCCACACGAAGGCTGACGCAAAATTTGCGATCTGAAAATGCCAGAACGGCATTTCAAAAATTCCTGCGATCAATGGCACGATAGCGCGAAGCGGCCCGAAGAAGCGGCCAATGAAAATCCCCGGAATGCCCCATTTCTTCATGAAGGTTTCCCCGCGCGGAATGAGATCGGGGTGCCCGGAAAGGGGCCACATATGCGCAACTCTGTATTCGAGTTTCAGTCCGATCCAATACGACACCCAGTCGCCGAGCGCTGCACCAAGCGACGCTGCGACCCAAATCGGCCAGAACTTGATGCCGCTCGAGTCGATCAATGCACCGATGGCGACGAGCGCGCCCCATGCGGGCAGGAGAAGCGAGATAAACGCCAGCGATTCCCCGAATGCGAGAGCAAATACAATCGGGACCGCCCAGGCCTGGTTGTGGCGGACAAAATCAACGGTCTGCTGGACAAAAGCCTGAAAATCCATGGAAGGCCGCCGGAAGGTCGCTCGTGTCTAGCCCGCCCGCGCCCTCCGCGCCAGTACGCTAGGCCGGCAACTCAGGCTCATCGTCTGGGAAAAGGTGATCTATTACGACAAGGCCCACGATCAGCAGCGGGACGGCCAAAAATGCACCCACCGGCCCCCACAACCAAGTCCAGAACACCAACGACAAGAACACGGTCAGCGGATTGAGTGTCAGCCTGTGGCCCATGATGCTCGGCGTAATGAAGTGTCCTTCCAAAGTGGCAAGCGCCAGGAAGAGCAAGGGTGCAATCAACGCATGTGACAGAGTTGGAAACGCCACGAGTCCAACCATAAACAGCGCAGCCTCCATGATCAGCGCCCCGATGTATGGAATAAAGTTAAGGATAAACCCGAGCACTGCCCACGCAACGGGATCCGGCAACCCGGTCACCCATGCCGCAAATCCACCGCAAAGTCCGATCGCCACGTTGATGATCGCTACAATGCTCAGATAGCTCGTCAGGTTCTGCTCAATGTCGTTCATGATTTTTAGCGTGCGCAGGCGCGCGTCTCGCTCATCGAAGAATGCGACGAGGACGCGACGCAGTCGAGAACGTCCGAGCAGCATGAAAAACAGCGTGCCGAAGAAAGTGAGCATCTGTCCGATTGCCGGCGTCACGATGAGAACCGCTGGCTGCACGAAGCTCATAATGTCGACGCCGAGGCTGCCCCTTTTGTCGGAGGGCAGAAGCGCGTCACGTAAATCCTGCAGCGCGGCTAGCGGCCTATCGAGTATGTGCAGCTTTTCCTGGATGTTGCGACCAATATCCGGTGCCTTGCCAATCCAATCCAACGCCGGCCCTGCTAAAAGAACGATCACTCCGTAGAACACCGCGATCACCAGTAGCCACAGGGCGAGTGCTGACACCAGTGACGGCACGCGGTAGCGTTCCGCCCGTGCTGATAATGGCCCCAGCATCATGCTCACTACGAAAGCCGACACCACCGGCAGCAGTATCGGACGCCCCAAGCTCAGCGCCACGACAAGCAAAATTAGAAACATGCCGATGGTGGCCGCTTGAGCTGCAGTGCGCCAAAAGCGTGACACCTCACTCACCGGTTGCGGATCCGTAATCGCAAATAGCGAGCGCGCGCGCCGCTCGGCGTGAATGGCGCTCGACTTCTCTTTACGCGGCTCGTCGGCTTTCAAATCGCGAAATTCCATAGCCCTAGACAACGGCTTGCCTGCCGTTTGGTTGCCAAGGGTGAGGAATAACGACAAAACACGCCGATATCCGCAACCAGCCGTATGCGTCCCCGAAGAGCATTGACAGCGAATGGCCAGGCGACGGATTGTCGAAATGAAAAAGCCGGAAACCGACAATTTGGGGGAGACAATGCATATCCGAACAATCTTGCGAACTGTCACCTTTCTAGCGCTCACCGCTTTCGGCACGACAGCGATGGCGCAGGAAGTCATCCGCCTGCGGATCGCGTCCGGCCATCCGCCGGCAAACACCTACGTCAACCTGATGCAAAATTTCTTCGTGCCGGAGGTTACCAAGCGCGTTGCCGAGAAGACGAAACACAAGGTCGAGTTCGTCGAAGGTTATGGCGGCGCCATGGTGAAGGTCGCCGATACGCTCGAGGGTGTGCAGGCCGGCATTATCGACATCGGCGGCTACTGCTTCTGTTTCGAGCCATCTAACCTGCCGCTGCATGCATTCCAGGTGATGCTGCCTTTCGGCACCATGGACCCGACGGTAAGCTTGAACGTGGCGCGCGCCGTGTACGACAAGGTGCCGTACATGTCGAAAGTGTTCGAAGACAAGTTCAAACAGAAGCTGATCGCTCTGATCGCCGACAATGGCTACAACCTCGGCACCAATTTTGAATGGAATAGCGTCGCCGACATCAAAGGTCAGAAGATTGCGGGCGCTGGCCTAAACCTCAAATGGCTAGAATTTGCCGGCGCCACGCCGGTGCAGTCTTCGTTGCCCGATGCCTACACCTCAATGCAGACCGGCGTTTACAACGGCTGGATCATGTTCCCGTCGGGCTGGGTCAACTTCAAACTCTATGAAGTGGGGAAGTTCTACACCGAGATTGGTTTCGGTGCGATTACCTGGCACGGCCTCACCATCAATTCCGCGCGCTGGGCCAAGCTGCCGAAAGAAGTGCAGGACATCATCCTAGAAGTCGCCAAGGAATATGAGGCTAAGACCGGCACTGTGAACAAGGAGAACTATCCCAAGCAGCTCGCCGATTTGAAAGGCCACGGCGTCAATGTGCGCACGCTGCCCGACAAGGTGCGTCAGGATTGGGCCAACTCGCTCGCTGCATGGCCGGCGCAGAAAGCCAAGGAGCTCGACGCTGCCGGTCTGCCTGGAACACAGGTGCTGGAGATTGCGCTCAAAGCGGCCGAAGACAACGGCCACAAGTGGCCGGTCCGTTACAGCCTCAAGTGACTGTCCAAGCAGGCGACCATTGAATTGGTCGCCTGCTTTCGATTTCTGCGACACGCAGATTGCGGAAAATGTTTGAGAACTTAAACGCGCGAGTCGTACGGCTCCTGCTCGCAGGCGCCGCGGTCATCATTTTTCTGCTCGGATTTCTGGTTTGCGCCGACATTTTGGGCCGCGCGGTGTTTAATTCGCCGGTGAAGGGCACTCCGGAACTGGTGTCAATGTCGATTGTCATCATCTGCTTCCTGCTTGCCGGCTATTCGGTACAGAGCGGAAGCATGATCTATACCGACGTGTTCTCCTCGATGTTCGGGATTCGCGGCCGCGCTCTGGCCCAGCTCCTGTCGGCAGTGCTGGGCATTCTGTTCTTCGGTCTCATCATCTGGGGCAGCTACGAGCCGATGCTGCACGCCTGGTTCAGCGGCGAATATGAAGGCGAAGGCGCATTGCGAGTCCCTGCCTGGCCTGCCCGTGTCGTCGTCGTGGTCGGATCTATTCTCGTGGTCGCCAGTTACGGATTGCGCGCGCTGCGCGCCGCCCGATCTTTTGT
>DASSSM010000446.1:0-3479 GCA_035708425.1 Pseudolabrys sp. | reverse complement strand
ACGCCAGCGCAACGGGGAGCGAATTCCTGGCGCCCTCCACCATGGCATCGACGACATTGCGCAACGTGACATTCACGCGGGTCGACTTGCGCAGCGCCGCCACCGGGAAACAGGCGAGCGTGCCGATAAGTGCGGCAAGCGGCGAGCTGTAGCCGGAATACATCACCACCAGCAGAATTATGATCGGGATGAACAGGTGTCCGCGCTCAGCCATTACGATGCGTAGACGCGGCAATTCGGCGCGCGGGACGCCGTGGATGCCGCGGCGCTTGGCCTCGAAATGAACCGCAGCAAAACAAGCCACATAGTAAAGGATCGCCGGGATGATCGCCCAGATCACAACCTGCCCGTAAGGCACTGCCAGAAACTCAGCCATGACGAAGGCGGCAGCGCCCATGATCGGCGGCATGATCTGTCCGCCGGTGGAGGCTGTCGCCTCGACGCCGGCGGCGAAATGCGGCGGAAAGCCAGAGCGCTTCATCAGTGGGATTGAAATGGGACCGTCGACCATAACGTTGGCAACCGCGCTGCCGGAGATGGTGCCGAACAGACTCGAGGAAATGACCGACACCTTCCCCGGGCCACCCGCGCTATGGCCGGTCAAGGCCATTGCGAAATCCATGAACAATTGCCCGACGCCGGTTTTCTCCATAAAGCTGCCGAACACGACGAAAATAATCACGAATGATGCCGACACCGCGAGCGCCTGACCGAAAATGCCCTCCGTGGTCATGTAAAGCTGGTCGAGGACGCGCATCGGCTCAAGCTGGGCGATGAGCAGTCCGTACAGCAGGAAGAGGATGGAGGTGACCGGCAGCGACAGGTCGACGGCACGCCGCGTCGCCTCGGTTACGGTCACTACCAGGACCGTACCAAAAAACATGTCGGCCCAGGTCAGATCGTCGATGTAGTAGATTCGCGTGATGACGTATTCGTAATTGATGAAAAGATAAAGCAACGAAGCGACGCCGGCGACCAGCCAACCATAGTCAATGGCATTTGGGATTTCACGGTGCACGCCGACCTTGCTGCCGTAGATCAGAAACGCCAGCACCAGCGCGAACATTAAATGCGTGCCGCGGAAAATGATCGCCTCCGGCGATCCGGCAACGATCACCCAGCCATGGTAAAGAACCATCGCAACGCCGACCACGGTCACCGCGAGGCGAATAACGCCAGCGTGACTCAACTCGAACTTCAAGGCTTGCATGGGGCTCTACGCCGAAAGTTGCCGGCCATACCCCGCGGGGTAGGGCCGGCAATCTCGTTACTGGGTCAGCACGGTGATGCCGGCTTCTTTGTAGAACTTCGCCGCGCCCTTATGGAACGGCACGCCAATGTCTTCCGCCATGCCCTTCGGCGTCAGTCCGACGATCGCCTTGTTGACCAATGCCATCTGGCTAACGTTCTGCGCCATGGTCTTGGTCATGGCGTAGACTGTGTCCTCAGGCAGCTTGCAGGATGCGACGATGTGTGTCGCGTAGCCGATAACCTTCACGTCCTTGTCCTGCTTGGGATAAGTGCCCTTGGGAACGGTGACCAGGGTGTAGCCGGGATTGAGCTTGCGCATCGCGTCGAGCTGGTCGGAGAGGTCGAGCAGCTTTATCTCGCGCGCCGAGGCAAGGTCCATGACGGCGCCGGATGGGATCGTGGTGCCGAGCGTGAACGCGACCGCATGGCCATCCTGCACCTGGGCAACAGCATCGGTGTAGGAGACGAAGCTCATCTTGAGGTCGTTGTAGGTGATGCCGTTCACTTGAAAGATCTGCTTGGTGATTTCCTCGGCGGTATTGCCGCGCGGCTGGGCGGCCACCGACTTGCCCTTGAGATCCTTCACCGAGTTCACACCGGCGTCGGCGCGCACCACGACCTGGAAAAATTGCGGATAAAGCGTAGCGATGTTGCATACGTTCGTGTGCGGCTTGGTGAACGGCGGCCTGCCGGCGACCGCATCGACAGTGGAAATTGAATTGCCAAATCCGACATCGGTCTTGCCTTCCTCGACGCCGCGAACATTCGCTATGCCGGCGCCGGGCAACGACTGCACCGCGAGACCGGGCACTGCCTTTTCCCATAGATCCTTGAGCTGGCCGCCGAGCGGAACCCACACACCGCCCTGCGGGCCGGTCATCAACTTCAGTTCCGCTGCGGTAGCCGGCGCAGTGACCGTGAAAGCCAGGCCCAGGCTCAAGCCGAGCACCTTGATCGACGTTTTCATTGCGCGTCCCTCCTCACGCCCTGCGCTTTGTCGCGCGGGTTTTTGCTATTCAATTTGGGTGGCGAGTTTCGTTACCCGGCGCAGCGTACGCGGCGGCGCCCGCCCTGCACAAGGCCTTGGGGCGCTCATGCAGGGCGCAGGGCCTCCTAGTCGGCAACGGCGGGCATTGGCCGGGTTGAGCATCAGCGTGTAGCCGTCGGGGGCCCCTTGGCGACCGCATCGGTCGCGAGATTGTTGCCGGCGCCGGGACGATTCTCGATGATGAACTGCTGGCCGAGCCGTTTGCCCAGCCAATCGCCTATCAACCGGGCCACGATGTCGGTGCAGCCACCCGCCGGATAACCGACGATGACGCGAGGTGGCCGCGTCGGATAGTCGAGAGCGGCGGCACCGGCGACCTGAACAAACACGAGGCCGGCCACCACAAGCGCCGTCCCAAAAACGGACGTCAATAAACGTTGCATAAATTGCACCCTTCCCGGTTAGAACGGGCGTGATGCGGGGGGCCCCAACCCCGGGCAATACGACAATGGCCTATCCCGCAGCGCGAGGGGCATCACTGAACAGTCTCTTAACGATGGCGCCCTAGATTCGGGCGCATGTGGTGGCAGACCCCGTGGAGTTCCAGCTCGCTATGACCGCGCGTAAGTCGTCCCATCGTCATTGGATGTTGCGCGATATCCCGCGCACTTCTCGCGTTCGGTCGGGCACTTCTCATTTATTCCAACGACTGGCACCTGAGCGGCTGGACCGCACTGCGCAAGGAGGCGACCGCCCCGAAACAGCCGGTTTCCGTGACCGAGCAATACACCGGCTCGATCGTCATCGTTCCGACGCGCGGCGAGGATTGCCGGCAGATGATGCTCGACAATCGCACCGGAAGAATGTGGGACAAAGGGGTCGTCAATTGCTACGAGGCGGTGTCTCGTCCGGAAAAAGATCAGCGCGGCGGAATGAGCTCATTGCGCATCAACGCGATCGGCAAGGCATTTAACCGCCGCGACGAGTAAGCGGCGGCTTTTATATCGCCAAAAGCGGCCCTAGGTGGCCCGTTTCACATTCAGGCAGAGCGCAGTATCATTAAGTGCGCGGTACGCTTTGACAAAAAACGGATTACCTCCGGGGGGCAGATGTCGCGCGAAAACGACGGCTTCGAATTTCATCAGACAACGCTGCAGCGGCTTCTGGACGTAGCCTATCGCATTATCAACGTCTTCGTGCGGTGGGACCGGCTTCCGATGCTCATGGCGGCCGTCAATAT
>DASSSM010000445.1:0-6015 GCA_035708425.1 Pseudolabrys sp. | reverse complement strand
AGGACGCGCGCTTCAGGGAGAGCTACCTCGCGGAATTCCCCGGCTATTACAAGACGGCGGACGCCGGCTACGTGGACGAGGACGGCTACGTCTTCGTCATGGGCCGCACCGACGACATCATCAATGTCGCGGGGCACCGGCTCTCGACCGGCGGCATGGAGGAGGTGCTGAGCGGCCACAAGGATGTCGCCGAATGCGCCGTGATCGGCATCGCGGATGCGCTCAAGGGCGAAGTGCCGTGCGGCTTCATCGTGCTCAAGGCCGGCGTGAACCGCGCGCCCGAGGAGATCGAGAAGGAGATCGTCGCGCTGGTGCGCGAGAAGATTGGCCCGGTGGCGGCCTTCAAGCTGGCGATCACGGTGGCGCGGCTGCCGAAGACGCGCTCGGGCAAGATCCTGCGCGGCACCATCAAGAAGATGGCCGACGGCGAGCCCTGGACGATGCCGGCGACGATCGACGACCCGGCGATTCTGGATGAGATCGGCAGCGCGATGAAAGGGCGCGGGGTGGGGAGTTAGACCGCACCCGGGCGGGCATGGCAGAGCACAAACAGGCCGTCGTCGTCGGCGCGCTCGGTGTGATCGGGCGCTATATCGTCGCGCGGCTGCTCGGGCAAGGCGACTGGTCCGTCGTCGGCCTGTCGCGCCGGACCGCCGATGCCGCGCCGCGCTACCGCCACATCGCTGTCGATCTCCTCGACGCCGGGCGCGTGGCGGAAAAGCTTGCCGGATTGAAGGACGCCACGCACGTTTTCTACGCAGCGTTTCAGCCTGCGGCCGGCGCCGCTGCGGGCTATGCATCGAACATCGCTCCGAACCGCGACATGCTCGTCAACGCCGTCACGGTGATCGATCGGGCGTCGCGCGCGCTGCATCGCGTGGTCCTGGTCACCGGCACGAAATACTATGGTTCGCATCTCGGGCCTTACAGGACGCCGGCGCGCGAGAGTGATCCGCGTCACGCGGGTGCCAACTACTATTTCGATCAGATCGATTGGCTCGCCGCCTTTCAGCGCGACAAGCGCTGGGACTGGGTGGAGCTGCGGCCGCAGACCTTGTGCGGCTTCGCGCCGGGCACCCCGATGAGTCTGGCGCCAGCCATCGCGGTTTACGCCGCGATCAGCAAGGAGCTTGGACGGCCGCTGGATTTTCCGGGAAAGCCCGGCGCTTATGCGTCAATCTATCAGGTCACCGGGTCGGAGCACTTCGCCAACGCCGCGCTTTGGGCGGCGAACGAGCCGCGCTGCGGGCTCGAAGCGTTCAACATCACCAACGGCGATTATTTTCGCTGGAAAAATCTGTGGCCGAAGCTCGCCGCCGCTTTCGATATGCCGGTGGGCGACGTCCGCACCACACGCCTGACGGCGGACATGGCGGACAAGGCGCCGCTCTGGCGCGCAATGACCGCGAAACACGGGCTGAAGCCCTACGCCTATGAAGACCTGGTGGCCTGGCCCTTTGCCGATTACGTCTTCGGCTGCGATTGGGATGTGATGTCGGACCTTACAAAATCGCGCCGCTTCGGCTTCCACGACGTGGTCGACAGTGAAGAGATGTTCGTGCGGCTCATGCGGCAGTTCCGCGCGGAGCGGATCGTTCCCTGACATCGCGCCGGAATGCAGATCGGCCCGGTGGCGGCGTTCAAGCTGGCGATCACGGTGGCGCGGCTGCCGAAGACGCGCTCGGGCAAGATCCTGCGCGGGCCCATCAAGAAGATGGGCGACGGCGAGCCCTGGACGGTGCCGGCGACGATCGACGATCCGGCACTTCTCGACGAGATCGGCCGCGCGATGAAGGAGCGCGGGGTGGGGGGATAGGGTCGCCTACCGGCAGGTGACGATTTCCAAATCGTGAGTTCGAGTCCCACTCCCTCCGCCACGTCACTTTGAAATCGTTACGGACATGACGCTTTGCGGGAAATCCGCTTTCGCGGTCGCTATTGGGGATAAAGCGGACATCGCTTCTTGCACTGCACATGTCTGCTTTCTGACCCAAAGCGGACATTCGGTCGTCCCTTAACGAGGCCCGTTTGAACCGCTACGATGCCTTAGCTGCCTTGAGGGCGCACATGAAACGGCGGGAATTTATCGCTCTTATTGGCGGAGCGGCCACAATGCCGCTCATGGCTCAAGCACAGCAGAGCGAGCGAACTCGGCGCATCGGCGTGCTAATGCCGTTTCCCAAAGACAATTCGGAAGGGCAGAAACGCATCGCGGCGTTCCTTCAAGAATTGCAGCAATTGGGTTGGATCGACGGTCGCAATTTACAAATCGAGTATCGATGGGAACCCGGCGATATTCGGAGAGCTGCAATGGAATTGGTGGCACTCTCCCCGGATGTCATCTTCGCCAGCACCACCCCGGCTCTGGCCGCCTTGCAACCGGCAACCCGTACTGTGCCAATCGTATTTGCGCAGGTTGCCGATCCCGTCAGCGCTGGCTTTGTTGCCAGCATGGCGCAGCCCGGCGGCAACGTCACCGGGTTCACGAATATCGAATACGGTATCGGTGCGAAATGGCTAGAACTGCTCAAGGAAATTGCGCCCCGCGTGACAAGGGTCGGGGTCATTCGAGACCCTGCCGTGACCGCTAGCATTGGCCAGTTCGGTGCAATTCAGTCGGTAGCGCGGTCATTTGGAGTGGAGCTGATCGCGCTTGGTGGGCGGGATGCTAGAGAGATAGAGAACAACATCACCGAATTTGCGCGAGGGTCAAATTGCGGTCTGATTACGGTCGCAGTGCCGCTGACGGTTAATAATAGCAGTCTCATCATTTCTTTGGCAGCACGGCACCGATTGCCAGCAACCTACCCGTTCCGCTTCTTCGTCGCTAATGGTGGTCTAGTCTCTTATGGCCCTGACACGATCGATCCATACCGCCGAGCGGCTAGCTACATTGATCGCATCCTCAAAGGCGAAAAGCCAGCTGACATGCCAGTGCAGGCGCCGATCAAATACGAGCTGGTGATCAATCTTAAGACGGCTAAGGCACTCGAGTTGAACATGCCGTTGTCGCTTCAGCAGCGCGCCGACGAGGTGATCGAATAAACAGCGTAATGTCTGCTTTTGACCCAAAGCGGACACGATCGGTTGCTCAGTCAAATCATGCTTAATGTTTTCGCGACGTAGGCCGCACCAGAGAGAGCGACCACCCGACAAGGAAAATTGCCAGAGCCATTGTGAGCGGCCCAGTAACGAAGAAGCCCCATAAACCGCAAAGATTGCCTGAAGTCGGAGAGTTGCAGGCCAGACTGATCCCGAAAAACAGGCCAAAATAACCCGCAATGACACCGCAAAAAATCACGGCCAAGACATACGCAATGCCCGGGACACGACGTTCGGGTTCAACACGATCACGATGGCGGAAGTAAAAAACAAATGCGGACAAAAACGCGACCAATGGCGATATCAGCCCGAGGAACATGAGGAGCGGAAACAGCTTAACTATCACTGTCTCAAGCGTACTCATCTGCTGCGGCCCCGCTTAGTCGTCACGATGCAGTCCTGAAAGACCTCATAGGACCGGACGAACCTTCAAGAGCCGTTTCGGGTACTAGCCTGCTCATCGGCCTTCGACGGCATAGGTGTGAAAGGTCGCAAATTTGTCTCCGATTTTCTTCGCGGCCTTGAAGTCAGGTGAATTATAGGCCTGCACTGCAGCATCGAGATTGTCGAATGCGTTGATGATGACGCGTGTTTTCGGCGCTGGACCCTCGATTGCGACCGTTTTGCCGCCGAGCACGAGCGCGCGGTAGCCAGGCGCCTCAGCAAGTGCTTTGCGGGCCAACGGACTAAATTCTTTCGCGAAGCCGTCCGGGTCGGTGACGTTGATCTCGCCCACCACGTAGGCTTGCGGCTTGGCCTGTGCATGAAGGGCTTCGACCAAGGCAGCGCCTAAAGCGATGCCAGCGATTACCGAAAATGCAATGGTAGTCTTCATACCGTGCCTCCATTGGCGATGCGAGCAAACTCTGTGGTCTAATCAGGAAGCGGAGTCGCCGTTGTTGCGCTGGGGGGCGGCGACTCCGCGAGTGTCAGTATGGAGGGGTCCGACTCCGTCCCTCGTAATACGTGCTGAGTAAGTGAATGACTTGAAGAAGACTTTGAGATTTCCTTGATAAACGGATGTCGTCCAAATGGATGAGGCGACGTTGCTTACGGCGCACGACGGTGAGCCCTGGACCATGCCGGCGACGATCGACGACCCGGCGATTCTGGATGAGATCGGGAGTGCGATGAAGGGAAGAGGGGTGGGGGGCTAGGGTCGCCTACCGGTAGGTGGTGACGATTTCCGAACCGTGAGTTCGAGTCCCACTCCCCATCACTTCCTTTGAAATAAGTCGCCCTTTTGGCGCTGTAACCAGATTGTCACAGCCACAAGAATCATGGGCATTTTGGCCAGGCCCCGTATAGCCCGGCCCAATTCTCGGGTATTTAATTATGGTTTGTTGGGTTGGGGGCGCCCCATGTACCGTTTGCCGTTTGCAGTAAGTGCTGCCGCACTTGCTTTCGTGCAGGTTGCAGTTGCAGCCGATCTGCCACGTAAAGCGCCAGCCTATGTGCCGCCGCCGGTCTACAACTGGACCGGTTTTTACGTTGGCGTGAACGCAGGCGGCAGCATTGGGCGAGACCCAACGACGATTACCCAATCGGGTTTGGGACCGGGCTCGTTTATATCGAGCAATACCATGTCGCCCGCTGGGTTCATTGGCGGCGGTCAGCTTGGCTACAATTATCAATTCGCGCCTAATTGGGTTGCCGGCGTCGAAGGTGATTTCCAGGGGGCGAGCCAAAAAGATTCGAGCTGTTTCCGCGATTGCGCGGGCGACATATTTTTCGGTCCAACGGTAACCGTCAATCAAAAGCTCGAGTGGTTTGCGACCGCGCGGGCAAGGCTCGGTTACACGAATGGTGACTGGCTATGGTACGTGACCGGCGGCGGCGCTTGGGCAAAAGTTCATAACGATCTGGCCATCTCGGGAATCTTTTTTGGAAGCGCCAATTTCGATCAAAGCGGATGGGTGGTCGGCGGCGGCGTTGAAACGCACCTCGGAGGCAATTGGACAGCGAAACTTGAATACCTGTACATGGATCTCGGCAGCCTTCATGATCTTGCGACCAGCGTTCCTCCTTTGTTGACCGCCTCGCAAACGAGCGACATCCGCGATCATATCGTTCGGGTGGGGCTTAACTACAAAGTTTTCGGCGCGGCACCCAATGCCAACGGCATGTCTCCGGTGGCTTACAAGACGCCACAAGCGCCGGGCGTCTGGAGTTGGACGGGTTTCTATATTGGTGCGAATGCCGGCGGCAGCATCGGACGAAATCCGACGACTCAGACGAACGACAGTCTTAATTCAACTTTTGCATCATTCACCCTGTCGCCGGCCGGCTTCGTCGGTGGCGGCCAGATCGGTTACAATTATCAATTTCTGCCGAATTTGGTCGTCGGTCTCGAGGGTGACATCCAGGGAACAAGTCAACGCGACTCAAGTTGCATCGGGGCCGGTTGCACTAATTTCGGCAGTTTTTATTTCACCATCGAGCAGAAGCTGAAATGGTTCGCGACCGCACGGGCAAGGCTCGGTTACTCAAGCGGCGATTGGCTTTGGTACGTGACCGGCGGCGGTGCCTGGGGCGAGGTGCACAACGATTTCCGTACGTTCACGCCGTTTGATGTCGCGTTTGCCGCAAATTTCAATCGCAGCGGTTGGACCGTCGGTGGCGGCGTTGAAACCCATCTGGCCGACCGATGGACGGCAAAGCTTGAATATCTATATTTGGACCTGGGCAGTTTCGTCGATGGCGGACTTGATCCTCTGAGTGCATTCAACTTCTCAAGCAAGAGTGATGTTCGCGACCATATCGTTCGGGTCGGGCTGAATTACAAAATCTATTGAGTCCGGCTTTCAGGGGCAAAGCGAACACACCGTTGCGACCGGAGTTCCGCTTACAGCTCGGGCTCCATGGCCTTCAGCAACCGGAAGCGCAGCTCCCCGTCGTTGCTGGTCAATGAGA
>DASSSM010000444.1:0-10677 GCA_035708425.1 Pseudolabrys sp. | reverse complement strand
TAGCGCACAGCATGCTCGCTGACGGCCAGAAGACGCCAATTCTGGTGCGGCCGGACGGCGCACGCTTTGTGCTTGTCGAAGGCCTGCATCGGCTCGAGGCTGCCAAGGCATTGGGGGAACAGACCATCGTTGGCTTCCGCGTCGACGCGCGGAAGCACTGACGCCGCGAGCCACGCCAAATCCTCAGGTGATCTCCATGCTCTCCGACACTATCAAGACGCTGATCAGAAACGCCTGGGATGACGGCTATCCGTGCCTCGTTGCGACCAACGGGCCGCGGGGACCGAACATCACGCCAAAGGGCAGCATGATCGTTTTCGATGACCAGCATCTAGCCTGGTGGGAGCGCAGCAAGCGCGCCGTGCTGGAGAACCTCGGCTACGACAAGCGCATCTGCGTCATGTACGCCAACTTCAAGGCGCAGCGCGATGGCATTCTCGATTCAGGCTTCCTGCGCTTCTTCGGCTCGGTCGAACTGCACGAAACCGGGCCGGTGCGCGAAGCGATCTTCGCGAAGCTGTTGCCGCGCGAGCAAACTCACGCCGGCGCCGAGGCCGGGATCGGCGTGCTGATCCGCATCGAAAAGGCGATCGACGTCCGCGGCAAACCGATCATGTGACCGGTGCCGCGGAGCGTCATTTTACTTCAGGGGTGCTTCTCGTTTTTCGCGGCGCGCATGCCCTGGCTCTGGGCATCCCGCTCGCACATATACGCGCCCGATTTGGTCTGGCCGTAGGTCTTGTTGCCGCTGAAGTGATAGATTTTTGAGTCGAGATTGGCCCAGACGACCGTTCCGCCCACGCAGCGGAACTTGGCCTGGCCTTCCGTTGCATACTGATTTGCACCGGTCGGCGCTGTCGCCGCAGGAGGCGCAGCTCCGGTAGTCGTCCTTGGTGCCTGCGGTGGTTGCGCAGCCGGCGGCGGCGCTGACGTGGTCCTCTGTTGCGGCTGCGTGGGGAACAGCGTCGGCTGCGCCGTAGTCGCCTTACCGGCTCGGCAATCCGCCACGTAGGCTTTGAGCGTTACGCCCTTGGCCTGGTTAGCGTCCTTGTTCGCCCGCCATTCGTCGGTGCAGGCTTTGACGGTCTTCTGGCCGGTCGCCGCAGGCGCCGCTGTCGTCGTTTTCTGCGACGCGGCTGGCGCCGCCGGCGCGGTTTGCGTCTGTGCCGCGCCTCCTGCGCGGCACTGCGTCACGTAGGCCTTGAGCGTAACGCCCTTGGCCTGGTTTGCGTCCTTGTTCGCCTGCCATTCCTGGGTGCAAGCCTTGACCGTTTTTTGCTGAGCAAAAGCCGGGACAGACAGAAGCATTGCGCCGATGATGGCGCCGACGACGACGATGGTACGCATCTTCAACTCCTGATGTTGGAGTGACTAAGCTTCCTTCTCACATTTGGTCATGAAGCTTTTCTTCGCCGCGCCGGCGAGCGGCTTGCCGTTGCTGCCCACGGCCTTGCCTTCACAGGCGTCGTGCTTGCACTTCTTGACGAAACTGGATTTCGCCGCGCCGGCGAGCGGCTTGCCATCTTTACCCATGGCCTTGGTCTCGCAGGATTGCGCGAACGCGGAGCCGGCGGCAAATGCAGTAATCAGCGCTGCAAGAAGAATGCGCTTCATCATTTTCCTCCCATCATTTGGTGACGTTGAACTCATGGATTGGGACGACAACCCATGACGAATTCTTGTCCTGGTGCGACAAATCGTCAATTTAATTCGTTCGATGAATATTCGTTCTCTCGCTCAACGAAAATTTCCGATGAACGTTTGTTCAGAACGGCGACACGTGTCGCGTTTTTGCGAAGACCAAAGCCGGCGAGGAACGTAATCCACGGAGTCGCCTGCCATGTGCAGGCGGTGTCCGGGCACCGCCGTGTTGCTACTTCTTCGATTTTTTCAGGCCGCGGATGAGCTGCTCGGTCCGCGTCTGACTGATGCGCACCAGCGGCGGCGGAAAGTACTTGCCGTCCGTGACGTCCTTGCTCGGACCGTAGAAGCGATAAGTTATGTTGTATTTCTTCCCCTGCGGCGTCGGCAGCCAGTTCGATTCCGGAATTCCAGCGGGCAAAGTCGGCGCGAAGGCGAGCGTGAGCGAGCCGTCGTCGTCGAAATGCAGCGGCGACTGCTTGTTCAGCAGGTACCGGTTGAGCGAATTCGGAATAACCTTGTAGTCGACGCCGTCGACCACGATCGCCGACCAGAAATATCGTGTTTTCGATCGCGGCAATGCATCTTTCGGGAAAGTCTGCGTAAAGGTCTGGCCGCCGTCGAGCCCTTGCTCGGCGAAATAGACGACCTCCTTGTTGTTGTTCGCCCATATCCCGGCATAATTTGTTATGGTGCGCATCAGGTAATCCGTGCGGTAGTTACCGATCGCGCGCGGTCGCATCCATCCATTCTCCGCCTTGCCCATTTTCAGGATCTCGCCGTGGAAGGCGGGGATGGCCTGTTTACGGATGACCTCGTCGAGGCGGGCGCGCTGTGCCCGGTCCGCAGCGGCTTTGGCGATCGCGGTCGCTTTCTCGCGCACGTCGATCATGCCGGGATTGATGTCGGCCTCGCTCGCGAAAATCTCTGCGGTCTTATCGAAGGCTTCGACACCGGGAAGTGCGCTATTGGCGAAACTTGGTTTCACCACCGCTTCCTCGATGACCGGCTTGCCGGTCGCCTTCATCGTCACCTTCTTCTGCAACGCGATGGCGTTTTCCGGATGCGCGCCGAGCTCGATCCGCATCAAGATGCGCGACTTCGGGTTGGGCAGGTTCACGCGTTGCGTGCCTTTCGGCAACACGGCGGCCGTCTTCTTGAGGCAGAATGCGAATTTACCGAATGGATGCTTGGGAAAATTACGCTCGTTGATATTGGCAGTGGTCTCGCCCCATCCGTTGAGCGCCTGCACCGTGTAATAACGGCCCTTGATCTCCGGGATTTCGACGAGCGTGCAGCTTTTCTCGTCCAGCCCAATCCAGGCCTCGCTATAGAGGACGTCGAGATTGGGGTTCGCCCAATCGACGCCTCCCGGCGCCCGGTGAATGATTTCGTTCCACTTGAAGCCTTCCTTGAAATCGAGATTTTCCTGCCGCAGCACCAGCAGGCGGCCGATCATGTATTCGTATGCCTCGACGATGTCGCGATCCGCAAGACGTGCGGCGGGCTGCGCGCACGTCGGGCCGGCAGCTGCAATTGCCGCCAGCGTTGCGAGAGCAAATCTCTTCATAGCCCTACGCCCTCCCCAGTGAAGAGCATACTCAATTCACCGCTTTTGCCTCGGGAAATTTCCACTTGCCGCTCAAAATCTCGTCGCGCGGGCGATAGAGGCGCACCATGTAATTCCAACCCTTCATGGTCGGAATGCAATTCGGAATCATGCCATCGCAATTGCCGAATTGCACCGGAATGCTGCCATCCGCATTCTTTTTCGCGGTGATGCTGTTCAGAGAATAGGAATTATACTGGTTCTTCTGCAGACGGCCTTCGGCGTCATAGACAATGACCGACCAGAATGCGTTGACTGGCACTTTTGCCGGAACATTCAAACTGTAGGTCGTTTTGCCATCGTTCCTGGCCGGAGTGACATTGAGATAGATGGCATCTTTGTCCGGATTTCCGCCCCAGGCTGCCGCTGTCCCGATCAGGTGCCGCACCTGATCGACCTGGAACCGGGCGCCGAATGCCCGGCGCAGATCAGGCAGCGTTGTGTTCATCATCAGCAGTGCATCGCGCATTTTCTTCTGGCTGGCCTGGTCCCAGTTCGGCACTTCGAATTTGCCGGGGCTTTTCTGCCTGACAATGACCGCATCCTGCAGCGCATGGGCTTCTTTGACGTCTTTCGGGTTGGCGGGGTCGATCAAAATACGGAGCCCCATGAAAACGTAGCGCGTGCCAACTTCCGCTCTGGTGAAATTGTAATTGCCGGGGGTGTAATTGACTTCGTAGACGTAGTGATCCTCGTTGACCACCATCATCGACATGAAGCGATTGCCCGCTTTCGGCAAGGTAATCCGCACCGGTCCCGCGTCGAGATCGAACACCGCTTCGGAATAAAGCGTGTCGCGATTGGGACGCACAACGGTGCTTTCGATCGGCAGCTCCCGGAAGTGAATGAACTTTCCGAGCGCGCCTCGCTTGGCGACCGTTGCGAAATACATGTCGGTTTCGGCGCGGTTGAAGTTGTCCGCCGTGACCGGAACGACGTTTTGCGCCTGCGCAGCGACTGGCGCAGCAAACGCCAGAGCGCACAGCGCGAGCCTGAATTTCATACTCCCCCCTTCTTTTCTCAATTCACGGCCTGTGGTTCAGGAAATTTCCACGTGCCATTCAGAATTTCGGCGCGAGGCCGATAGAGCCGCACAGTGTAGTTCCAGCCCTTCATGATCGGCAGGCAATTTGGATTCTTGCCGTCACAGTCGCCGAACTGGATGGTCGTCGTCCCGTCGCTCTCCTTCTTCGCGGTGACGCTGTTCAGCGAATAGGCGTTCTGCGGGTTCTTCTCGTAATAGCCTTGTGCATCATAGACGCTGACCGACCAGAATGCCTCGACCGGCACATTCCTGACGCGAAGCTTGTAGACGGTGGCGCCGTCGTTCCTGGCGGGGGTGACGTTGAGATATCTTGCGTCCTTGTCAGGATTGCCGCCCCACCCACTTGCGGTCGCAATCAAATGACGGATCGGATCGACCTGCGCCTTGGCGCCGAATGCTCTGTCGAAGCTGGTCATGGTTGAGGCGAGAACCAGCAAGGCATCACGCACCTTTTTCTGGCTTGCAGGATCCCATTTGGGCAATTCCAGCGTGCCGCTGCCCTTCTGGCTTGTCTTGATCGCATCCTGGAGCGCATGAACCTTCTTCACGTCTTCAGGATCGTTGGGATCGACGAAGGTGCGTATTCCTATCAACACGTAGCGGGTGCCGATCTGATCGCGCGCAAACGTGTGCGCACCCTTGCCGTAGACCGTCGTCGTATAGTGGTCCTGACTGACGGACATTAACGACATAAACCGCTTGCCGGCGTCCGGCATGGTCACCGTCACGGGCCCTGCGTCGAGGTCGAACACAGCAGAACTGTAGAGTGTGTCGCGGTTGAGCCGGATCACGGTTTGATTATCGATCGAGGCTGGCTCGCGGCGATGAACCAGCTTTGCGAGCCCACCTTCCTTGGCGAAATTGCCGATGTAAGTGTCGGATTCCGCACGGACGAAATTGTCGACCGTCACGGGGACGCCGTTTTGCGCCCAAGCCGGCGCGGCAAAAATCACCGCGATCGCTGCAGCAACGATTTTCATTTCTTGTCCCCCTTAACAACGCCCAGCTCTTCATCGACTTCATTTTTCGAAAGCTCGTTTCTTGCCGGCGATCAATCGACGGTAGCCTTCAGGGTCTATCCACGCCTTGACGCCTTCGGTTTGCGCCCGCTGCCGCTTGCCCTCGAGGTCGTAATATTCATTGTGTTTAATAGTCTAAAATTGAGGGTCCGCAGTCGATTGGACCGTGGTCCAACCCAAGCTCGGCGCACCGGTCATTGCCCAGTCTGACTCTGCAACTGGCACCCTTTTCTGGCCGCGGGCTTCGTCCTATATCCATGAACAACGTGGTGCCATATGAAAACACTGTCGAAACCGACTCGTCGACGATTTCTGCTGGGCGCCGGTACGCTTGCCGCCGGATGGGAACTGTCCGGTGCGAACGCTCTCGCGGCGCAGGGACTTGCACCCACGCCGTCCTGTCACGACGGCGACGAATCGACGGCACGTCAGTCCGAGGGACCATTTTTCAAGCCGAGCTCACCGGAGCGCAGCGACCTGCGTGAGCGCGGCGCTGCCGGCCGCGGGTTCGAACTTTCCGGCTTCGTGCTGACGAGACGTTGCCGCCCGCTTGGCGGAGCGGTGGTCGATCTCTGGCATGCCGATGACAAGGGCGAATACGACAACACCGGTTTTCGATATCGCGGTCATGTCATTACCGGGCCTGACGGCGCGTTCAGATTCCGCACCGTCGTGCCGGCGGTTTATACCGGCCGTACCCGGCACTACCACGTCAAGGTTCAAGCGCCGGGCAGCCGCCTGTTGACCACGCAACTCTACTTTCCCAACGAGCCTGCGAACGCGCGTGACGGCCTGTTCAGCCGCGAATTGCTGATGCGGGTCGTGGAGGCCAGCGATGGTCTCACCGGCGGGTTTAATTTCGTGCTCGATATCCGCTAAGGGCAACCGAACTCGCCCACACGGTAAGCACGCAGCCCATGCGGCTGAGGGTCAATAGCCGAACTGGCCGAAAATCGCCGACGCGGGCTTACCTCAATTTAGCATCGCCGCAAGCGACCCGGGATCCTTCAAGATAAACGTCCGACGCGACCCTGCCCGCGCGATCGATCCGCACCGCACCAGCTTAGTGATCGCGCGACTGACAGTTTCGATCGTCAGCCCAAGATAGTCGGCGATGTCGTGGCAAGACATCGGCACGTCGAGGCGGGTGCTGTTGCCCGTGCGACGCGACAGGTCGGTGAGAAAGGCGGCGATCCGGTGCCTGGCGTCCCTGCTGATCAGCAAGGAGTGCTGCTGGGTCTGCCGGAGCTCGTTCGCGGTGTTCTCCACCAGGAAATTCGCGAGCGCAGCGTCGCGGGCGGCGGCGGACAGGAGGGCGCTGCGCTTGACGAACATGACCACGGCATCCGTCGCCGCCTCGGCGGACAGCAGGTGCGTGCCGCCGCAGGTCCAGCCGAACAATTCACCCGGCAGGTGGAAGGCGACAATGCTGCGCCCGCCATCGACGAAGGTCTTGCAGCTGCGGACGATGCCCTTGGCGACCAGGAAGATGCAGTCGGCCGAGTCACCCTCGGCGGCGACCGTGGTGTTGCGGCGGAAACGGACCGGCCCGCGGCGAAGTGCGAGAATGCTGCGCCTTGCCCTTGCATCGGCGCCATCGCCCGCCGGTACCGTGCCAAGCAACAGGCCGGGTGGAATGCCGTTGAATGTGACCTTTTTCCGGGCAGCGGGACGATGCTGCTCGTCCGGTTGCGCAAGGCCCCCGTTGAACTGAGGTACCGGAACGCGGCTCCGGCCGGCCTGTGGATCGGCAAAAACGGTGCGCATGCAATTTCCCCCGCTTTGGATCACGGCTGGGTACAAGGTTAGGTTTTCCGGTTGGGAAAATTCCACTGTCGGAAACGGGGGGACGCCTATCCTTTGGAACAGGTTGCGGACACGGGATCGTGAATGCTCAGGCCTGGCGACCGGTCAGTGTCCCGCCCTTCGCGGCTTCCCCGCGCGCGATTGCCCGCGCCAGGCATTGCGCCAGCACGCCGTCGTCGAACGGCTTTTTCAGAAAGCCGGCCGCGCCGGCCTGCAGCACGCGCGCGCAGACAGCGTCATCGGCGAAGGCCGTCATGACGATGACCGGCGTCGGATTACCCTCGGCGATCAGACGGGCCTGCAGCGCGGCGCCGCTCGTGCCCGGCATCCGCAGGTCGGTGATGATGCAGGACGAGTTCCACACTTTGTCTGACCGCAGGAAATCGTCCGCCGAGGCGAAGACGACCGGCATGTAGCCCAGCGAGCGCACAAGGTTACCCACGGCATCCCGGACCTGCGGATCGTCATCGATAATGGAAACGGACATCGCCATGGCCGTAGACATAGCGGCTCACGCGGGCCCAAGAAAACCTGTGCCTGAGGATAGGTCTCAGCGCGCCGGCCGGCGCAGGCCCAGCGCGTGGGTCATGCGCACCAGCTCGGCGACCGACTTCGCGCCCATCTTCCGCATCACGTTGCTGCGGTGAAACTTCACGGTCACCTCGCTGACGCCGATCCGCCCCGCGATCTGCTTGTTCATCAACCCGTCGACGACCAACGCCATGATTTCGTGCTCGCGCGGGGTGAGCGAATCATAGGCCGACTTCAATTGTGACGCGTCGCCTGCGCTCTGCCGCCGCGCTTTGTCGCGGTCGAGACCGGCTTGAACGGCGTCGATCATGTCCTGATCGCGAAACGGCTTGGCCAGAAAATCGACCGCCCCGCCCTTCATGGCGCGCACCGTCATCGGAATATCGCCATGGCCGGTCATGAAGACGACGGGCAGCTGAATGTCAGCCCTGTTCAGCTCCGACTGCAAATCGAGCCCGCTCAGGCCCGGCAGCCTGACATCCAGCACCAGGCAGCTCGGCACGTCAGGCCGCCTCCATTCCAGAAAATCGCGAACGGAGCCAAACAACTTCGTGCGCAAACCGATCGAGCGCAGAAGATCCGCAACCGCCTCGCGTACGTCGTTGTCGTCATCGATGACGATGACGATCGGCTGGGATTCGGCGGGGGTGTTCATGCCAGCGCCACATCTAGCATGCAGGTGCTACCGGTTGAAGAAGCCGCCGCCGCGACGGATTTGGCGGCCAATCTCCGGAAAGACATGCCGGTCGTGCGGCGCGTTCGGACCGTGTTAGTGTGAACGCGATGAAGACGCCATTTCTGAAATCACCTGAGGCCCGGCGCGCCTGTTTTGCGATCGCACTTGTCGTCGGCCTGATGCAGCTGGTTGCGTGCCTGCCGGCGCTCGCCGCGGCGCCCAAGCAGGTGATGTTGCTTTATTCCTTCGGCAAGGACTTCAAGCCCTGGAGCGCCTATGCCACGTCGATCCGCGCCGAGCTGATCCGGCAGTCGTCCGGGCCGCTCGATATCACCGAGCATTCGCTGGTCACCGCCCGCTCCGGAGACGAAGACCCGGAAACGCCGTTCGTGAATTATCTGCGCGCGGTCTACGCCAAGCGGCCGGTCGACCTGATTATCGCCATCGGAGCGCCGGCGGCGGCCTTTGTCCAGCAGCACCGGCAGCAGCTATTCGCGGGCACCCCGATGCTGCTGATGGCGGTGGACCAGCGCCGCGTCCAGTATTCGAGCCTTACGCCGAATGACGCTGTGGTTGCCGTCAGGATCAATTACCTGGCCGCGGTCGAGAACATCCTGCGGGTGCTGCCGGACACCCAGAATGTGATGGTGGTGGTCGGGACATCGCCGATCGAAAAATTCTGGAAGGAGGCGATTGGAAAGGAGCTGGAGCCGCTGGCCGGCCGCATCCGGCTGTCATGGACAGATCAGTTATCGTTCGAGGATCTGCTGAAGCGCGCATCCGCGTTGCCGCCCAATTCCGCAATCTTCTGGGAGCTGATGATCGTCGATGCGGCGGGGGTCGTGCACGAAGGCGGGACGGCATTATCGAGACTGCATGCCGTTACAAATGCGCCGATTTTCTCCTACGACGAGTCTTTCTTCGGCAGCGACATCGTGGGCGGTCCGCTGCTGCTGGTCGCCGACAACAGCCGGCAGGCGGCTGCCGTTGCCGTCCGTATTCTCAACGGCGAGAAGCCGGGCGACATCAAGGCACCCCCGGTTGAATTCGCGAGCCCGATGTTCGACTGGCGCGAGATACAGCGCTGGGGCATCAGCGAAAGCCGCCTGCCGCCGGGAAGCCAGATCTTTTTTCGCGAGCCGACCCTGTGGTCGCAATATCGCTGGCAGCTTCTGCTCGTGGCTGCGGTGATCCTGACGGAAGCTCTGCTCATCGTCGGCCTGCTGTACCAGCGCCGGCGCCGCCGAATGGCGGAAAGCGAATCGTTCCGCCGCATGTCCGAGCTGGCGCACCTCAATCGCGTCGCTACCGCGGGCGCGCTGTCCGCCTCGATTGCGCATGAGGTGAGGCAGCCGCTAGCCGCCATGGTCACGCAAAGCGGCGCCGCCATGCGCTGGCTCGCGCGCCAAACGCCCGATGTCGCCGAGGCGCGGGCAGCGCTTGAAAAGATCGCGACATCGGGGGAGCGCGCCAGCCAGATCATCGAGAACCTTCGCTCAATGTTCAGAAAGGAAGCGAGCGCGCATGGGCCGCTCAACATCAACCGATTGATCGAAGATGTCGTCGAGCTCACCGGCCGCGAAGCGCAGAAGCACAACGTCGTCGTGCGAACCTCGCTGTTCAACGGGCCGATGCCGGCAACTCCCGGCGCTCCGGCGCAACTGGAGCAGGTCTTCCTCAACCTGATCATTAATGCCATCGAGGCCATGAGCGCCTCGGCAAACGGCGCGCTGGAGATCCGATCAAGCGTTTCGGAAGCCGGAGACGTGCTGGTCACCGTCGCGGATTCCGGCCCGGGTGTCGCCGTTGAGAATCTCGATCGGATGTTCGATGCGTTCTTCACCACCAAACCGGACGGCATGGGCATGGGCCTGTCGATCTGCCGATCGATCATCGAAGCGCATGGCGGACGGCTCTGGGCGACGCGTGGCGATCGCGGCCTGATATTTCACGTCTTCTTACCGATTGCTAACCGGCTGTGATCTGGGCGCGAATGAACGTCCGCTTCGGGTCGCATATTCGATGGGACTAAAAATCACCGACACGGAAATGCAGCAAAGCGCGGCGACCAAGCGCGTTGTCACTATATCTCAAGAACAGAGGCCGCTCTGGGGCAGAACGGCCTCTCGGCAGGGTAAGTTGGGGTGGGGGGTGCTTACCCTGCAAAAATTCTCCCGCGAATTACTCGACCTTCTTCTTTTTCTTCGTCGTTGAAGGGGCGCCGACCGCGCCCTTCACGCCGCCGGTTACTGCGCCTGCGGTGCCACCAACAACGGTGCCAACCACGCCTCCGACGGGGCCAGCCGCCCTGTTGCCTTCCCGCGCGCCCTTGCTTGCACCTTCTTGCGCT
>DASSSM010000443.1:0-3623 GCA_035708425.1 Pseudolabrys sp. | reverse complement strand
GACCGCGATCGGCCGCCTTTCCATGTTGGGCGTCACCGCCGCCGCGCTTGCGAGCGACATGCCGTAGCCGAGTATGGAGTTGCCGAGCGAGAACGGCGCGAACGTCGCAAAAGAGTGGCAGCCGATGTCGGCGCTGATATGCGTCGGGCCAAGCTCGCGCTGCATCAATTTGATGGCCGAGAAGACCGGTCGTTCCGGACATCCGGTGCAGAATGCCGGCGGGCGAGGCGGCAAAGGACCGAGCGCGGCCGCAGCAACCGCCTTGTGGGCGGTCAGTCCGCGCGCGGTTTTGGCGATCGCATCGGCGTCGATGCCTTTCGGCCTCGTATCCTGCAGAAATGCGGCAAGCCCTTCGAGCAGCACATCGGAGGCATATTCTCCCGCGTTCGGCAGCAGTCCTTTGCCGAGCACACGGGTATTGATGTCCGCCCGGCGCAGTTCGACATTGACGGCCTGCTCGATGTAATCGGGATAACCTTCCTCGACGACCAGCACGGCGCTCTTGCCCGCGCAGAACGCGCGCAGCTCTTCCGGCACCAGCGGATAGACGACGTTGAGCACGAGCATTGGCACACGCGAGGCGCCGAAAATATCGGCGAGCCCCATGCGCTCGAGCGCGCGCAGCACGCTATTGGTGAGCCCGCCCATGACGATAATGCCGATGTCGTCCAAATTGCCGGTAATCGTCTCATTGAGTCTATGTTCGCGAATGAAAGCGCGTGCCGCCGGCAGCCGCTCGTCAATCTTCAGGCGCTCCTGCGTAAAGATCACCGGCGGATGCGCGAGCCGGCCGTATTCGAACCGTGGCGGCCCTTGCAACTTGTCGAGACCGGATGCGACGCCCTTGCGATTGCTCTTCGCGGTAAATTCGCCGGTCGCGTGGCAAGCACGGATGCGCAGCTCCAGCATCACCGGGGCGTGACTTGCCTCGGACAGCTCGAAGCCCTTCTCGACGGCGCGAACGATCGATGGAAGATCCGGCCGCGGGTCGAGCAGCCACATCGAGGATTTCAGCGCATAGGCGTAAGAGCGTTCCTGGATGACACTGGCGCCCTCGCCATAATCTTCGCCGAGAATGATCATGGCGCCGCCAATGACGCCGGGCGAGGCAAGGTTCGACAACGCGTCGGCGGCGACGTTCGTGCCGACGATCGACTTCCATGTCACCGCGCCGCGCAGCGGGTAATTGATGGACGCGCCCAGCATCGCCGCGGCCGACGCCTCGTTCGAGCAGGTTTCCAGATGCACGCCGAGCTCGGACATGATGTCCTCCGCATCGACGAGAACGTCGAGCAGATGCGACACCGGCGCGCCCTGATAGCCGCCGACATAGGAGACGCCGGACTGCAGCAGCGCCTTGGTGACTGCGAGGATGCCTTCGCCGTGGAAGGTTTCCCCGTCACCAAGCTTGAGTGCCTGCACTTCTTTCTTGAACGAGCGTTCCATTCTCAGGCTCTGGCCAGATAGTTTGGACCCAAACTATATAGCACAGCTCCATCTACATGCGGGAGGGCAGCCACAAAGCAAGGATCGGGAATGCGATCAAAATCACCAGGCGAATCAAGTCGGTAATGATAAACGGGATGACGCCTTTGAAGATGGTCGTGAAACTCACGTCTTTCACCACGCTTTTTATCACGAACACGTTCATCCCGACCGGCGGGTGGATGAGGCCGAGCTCGACCGTCATGACGATGATCACGCCGAACCAGATCGGATCGAAGCCAAGGTGGATGATGACGGGGAAAATAATGGGAATGGTGAGAATGATCATCGCCATGGCGTCCATCAGGCAGCCGAGCAGCAGGTACATCAGCATGATGAGCGCGAGCACGCCGTATTTTCCCAATCCCAGTGCGGTGAGGAATTCGGTCACCTTTTGCGGTGTCTGCGTAATGGTCAGGAAGTAGCCGAACAGCAGCGCGCCGATCAGCACGGTGAACACGGCGGCCGCCGTGCGGGTCGCCTGCAGCAGCGACGTCAGTATACCGTCCTTGTTGAGCCGCCCGCTGAGCACGCCGATGAGGAAGGCGCCGCTGGCACCAACGCCGCCGGCTTCGGTCGGCGTGAAGCGCGGCAGAAACGGCAGCCCGTAGAGCCCGCCGATCACGAAGATGAACAGCAGGAGGGGCGCCCAGATGTCTTTCAGCGCGGCAAGGCGCTCGTTCCACGGTGTGGGCTTGCCGGCGGGCAGGAAACCCGGCTTGATCCAGCCGATGATGGCGATCGTGATCATGTACATGCAGATCGCCAGCAGGCCGGGAATAATGCCGGCGATAAACAGCTTGCCGATGTCCTGCTCGGTGATGATGCCGTAGACCGCGAGCACCGTTGATGGCGGCAGCATGGCGCCAAGCGTGCCGCCGGCCGCGATTACGCCGGTGGCAAAGCTCTGCGGGTAGCCGTAACGGCGCATTTCGGGGTAGGCGACGGTGGAAAACGTGGCCGCGGTCGCGACTGAGCTGCCGCAGATCGCCGCAAACCCGCCGCAGGCCGCGACCGTGGCAATGCCAAGCCCGCCACGAAGATGACCGACGAAATTATTGGCGGTGCGGAAAAGCTCGCGGCTCATGCCGGAGCTGGTGACGAAGGCACCCATCAGCAGGAACATAGGGATGACGCCAAAGGTATAGTCGGTGACCGTGCGCATGGAGGTCTGCCCGACCAGTTTGAGCGCCGGTGCGCCACCGACGAGGTAGCTGAATCCCGAAATGCCCACGAGACCCATCGCCATGCCGACCGGCACACGCAGGAGCATCAGCGCGAACAACGCGACGAACCCGAGAATGGCGACGGTGTCGGTACTCATCGCTATTCGACCGGCTTGATCTCTTTTTGGACGGCGGGGTCGACCATGTAGTCGGGATGGAAGATGAGGCGATATGTCCGCACCGCGATCAGCAAGACGGCGGAAACGTCGCCGAGCCAGGCGAGCATGAAGAACGGCCAGGTCGGCAAGCGAAGGTCGAAGGTGAGCACGTTGTCGCTGCGCGTGGTCATAACCTTGTCGAAGAGTGTGTAGGTCTGCACCGTTACGACGAACAGCAGCACTAACGTCGCGAAAACGTCGATCATCCTCTGGTAACGCGGCCCGACATTGCCCCACACGAGATCGACGGTGATGTGCGTGCCACGATAAGACGTCGCCGCGATGCCCCAGAAGATCAGGATCCCGAGCATCAGCCGACCAAAGTCGTAGGAATCGGGAATCGAATACGAAAAAAGATTACGAAGCAGGACCTGGAGAAAAATATTGGCGGCGACGATGCCGACAAAGAACGCCGCCACCCATTCAATGGTGTCGATGAAACGATCCATATAAACGCGGTTCACGGCAGATTCTCCCGCGGGACGTCTCAAATCAGGGCGGCGGCGGCCAATGCCGCCGCCGCGCTTCGGCTGTCAATGCGCGATGGAGCTCAGTACGCCGCCTTGTCTTTCTCAAGCTGCGCCTTGAGCTCCTTCATGATCGTGTCTGGATCGCCCCCCGCCTTCTTGACGTTGTCTGTCCAGGTCTTTGCCAGCGGCTCGGATGCCTTCTTCCACTCGGCGACCTGTGCGGCGCTCGGCTCGTAGACTTCGTGGCCGGCTTCGGCCTTTATCTTCGCAATGCCGGCATGCTC
>DASSSM010000442.1:0-2093 GCA_035708425.1 Pseudolabrys sp. | reverse complement strand
TCATCGCGCCGCCCGCTTTCGGCGATCACTCGGGACGGATTCTCGGGATCGGCCCGGAAGGCGACCATGTTGCGTGTGATGCGCCACATCGGCCGCACGAAAAGATAGTGCAGCGCAAGGAACACCAGCATCGCCGTAATGCAGGAAATCGCCAGCGACAGAAGCAGGATGTTCACAGAGAACGTCCACATCGCCTTGCACATCGGCGCTTCGTCGAGAATGATTTCGAGGAAGTCGCCGCCCATCGGCGCGGCGCCTACCACGCGGACGTTGTCGCCAGGCTTGCACATCAGCAGGGTGTCGAACGCGTCGGCGATGGACTTCCACCAGGTCACGTTCCGCATGTCGATGTCCTGGGCGATGCTCGTCGGCATGTTGGACGCAGCCAACAGGCGCCGCTGATTGCCCATCTTCATCGCGACCGCATACGCACCGATGCTGCGGAGAATCTGGTTCGCCAGGCTTTCAGGCACCATGCCGCTCGGCGCCGCGTCGAGGACAAGCGCCGCCGTGTGCGCAGCAGCCAACCTGTCGTTCAGCCAGTTGAGCCGGAAATTTGCGACCGACGGCACGTAAATCATAATTTCGGCCACCATCACAAACACGATCGTCAGCAAAAGCAGCTTGCCGGAGAGTCCGATGCGCGGCTTGCGCGTTCCCGGCTCCGCTTCGATCATGCCTTCTGATTTATCCGTCGATTCCAATTTCGCCTCAGCCGAAGATTTTCATCCAACCAATGATGCGACGCGCCCAGACGTCGGTCAAACTTTGGGTGAAATAGTCAATCGCCGCACGTTTTCCAACCTCTGACAGCGTCGGATAGGGCAAAACAAGATCCACTACGTCGCGAAGATTGAGATTTCGCGCAACCGCGAGAACCCACATAGCGATCAGTTCGCCTGCCTGCGCGCCGACAATTGTGACACCCACTATTTTACCTTTTGCCGTCGTGATGACTTTTATATGACCGCGTGGAGCGCCCTCTGCCTGCGCGCGGTCATTGTCATGATAAGGCCAACGCGTTACGCGAATCTTGATGCCTTGCTGGCGGGCCCGCGCCTCTGTAAGCCCAATCTGCGCAATCTCCGGATCGGTAAAAGTGACCCAAGGGATGCAATCATTGTTAACGCGCACCGGCAGGCGGAATAAGGCGTTCCGGATCACCAACCCGGCGTGATAATTCGCGGCATGCGTAAGCTGAAGCGCGTCGGCAATGCAGTCGCCGATAGCGTAGACGCGACGATTTCCGGTCTTGAGTTTTCTGTTCACAACAATGCCCGACCGTTCGTGACGAATTCCCGCGGCTTCAAGATCGAGGTCCGCGATCGATGGGCTGCGCCCGGCGGCAACGAGCAGATGACTACCGGTGATCGTCTGCTCGGCGGCGCTGCTTTCGATTGTCGCGGTCACTGTCCGTCCGGCATGTGCAATGCCGACAACGTTCACACCGCTCCGGATAACGACGCCTTCGCGCTCAAGCTGGGCCAGCACAACAGCGGCACATTCAGGATCGTCTTTGCCGAGCGGTTGCGCCGCTTCGAGGACTGTGACCGAGCTTCCGAGTCGGCGGAAGCCCTGCGCCAATTCAAGACCCGTCGGCCCAGCGCCGATGATGATGAGATGCTCCGGCCTCTCTGTAAGATCGAAAATGGTTTCGTTCGTCAGGTAGGGACCGCTATCGAGACCGGGAATTGCCGGCAGCGCCGGTTTCGATCCGGTCGCTATCACGAAGCGGCGGGCACGGATCTCGATATCACCGGCAACGACTGTGTTGCGGTCCTTGAACTTCGCCTGCGCATGGATGACGCGAACGCCGAGCCCGGTGAAACGTTCGGCTGAATATGCCGGCGTCACGGCCGCGATGACTGAGTGAACATGTCGATGAACGCCGGAAAAATTCACGATGGTATCCCGCACATCGAGACCGAACAGTTTTGCGCTCCGTGTCGCTTCGGCACGTCTTGCCGCCGCCAGCAAGGTTTTTGACGGCACGCCCCCGGCATTGAGGCTGTCCCCGCCCATCTTGCGGCTCTCGACGAGCACTGTCGGCACGCCAAAGGCCGCCGTAGCCGCGGCAACAGACAAGCCGCCAG
>DASSSM010000441.1:0-3422 GCA_035708425.1 Pseudolabrys sp. | reverse complement strand
CCTTGACGATCTTGTCGGGGTTCTCGACCGGCTCGCCGCGCTTGATCTGGTCAACGTTCTCCATGCCCTCGATCACCTTGCCCCAGACCGTGTACTGGTTGTCGAGGAAGCGGGCGTCGTCGAAGCAGATGAAAAACTGGCTGTCGCCCGAGTCAGGATTGCTAGCGCGCGCCATCGACACGATGCCGCGCACATGCGGCTCCTTGTTGAATTCGGCCTTGAGTTTCTTGCCCGAGCCGCCGGTCCCGGTGCCGTGCGGGCAACCGGTCTGCGCCATGAACCCGTCGATCACGCGGTGAAAAACAATTCCGTCGTAGAAGCCGTCCTTCGCCAGCTCCTTGATGCGCGCGACATGTCCCGGCGCAAGGTCGGGGCGCATCTCGATCACAACTTTACCTTTGGTGGTCTCCAGCGTCAGCGTATCTTCTGGCTTCGCCATATCACTCCCTCTCACAATACACACACAACAGACAGGCGCGGTCAGCGCTCGATGGTTGCCTTCTTGATGTAGTCCATGCGCGGAAAATCTTTTGACAGGTAGGCATTACCCTCGCTCTGGATGCGGCTCTGGTTGGGGCCGCGGCCGTTCGGCGCGCCCTCGCCGTATTCGGCGTTAAGCGCCTCGACGACGTTCATTCCGGAAACCACCCGCCCAAACGGCGAAAAGCCTGACTGGTCAAGCCGGGAATTGTCGCCGAAGTTGATGAAGACCTGACTGGTGCGCGTGTTCGGTCCGGCCATCGCAAAGGTGACCATGCCTTTCGTATTGCTTTGCGCGACCGGGTCGTCGGAAATCTGCGCCGTGCGCCAGCGCGCCATGATCCCGGGATCGCCGTTGATGCCAAACTGCACCATGAAGCCGGAGATCACGCGAAAGAAACGCGCATTGTCGTAGAAGCCATTCTTCACGAGATTGTAGAAACGGTCGGCGCCCTTTGGCGCCCAGGCGCGCGTCACTTCGATCACGAACACACCCTTGGTGGTGTCGAAGCGCGCCTTGTAGGTCGCGGGCGCCTGCTCGCGCAGGCCGGCCGGATTTTCCAGCGTCGATTGCGCGAAAGCAGGCGCTGCAGACAGCGCCAGCGTGAAAGCGAGAGAGATCAACTTGAACCGGCGGGTGATCATTGCGCTCCTCGTTGCAGCGGCACGCCCAATCAGCGCGCGAATTTCTTTTTCAGGCGCGCGACAACCGGTGCCGGCACGAAGGCCGAAACGTCGCCGCCCATGCCGGCGATCTGCCGGACCAATGTGGCGGTGATCGGGCGCACTGCCGGCGAGGCCGGCAGGAATACCGTGACGACTTCGGGCGCCATCGCGCCGTTCATGCCCGCCATCTGCATTTCATAGTCGAAATCGGTGCCGTCGCGCACGCCACGGATGAGCATGGTCGCGCCGGCCTTGCGCGCCGCGTCCACCACCAGATCCGAAAACGTAATGCAGGACAATTCGCACTTGGCCTCGCGCGCAAACGGCGCGCAGTTCTCGTGCAGCATGGCCGTGCGCTCCTCGGCGGAAAACAACGGGGTTTTGCCCGGATGCACGCCGATGGCGATCACCAGCCGGTCCGCAAGGCGGACAGCATGCCGCACCACGTCGAGATGGCCGTTGGTGACCGGGTCGAATGACCCCGCGTAAAGGGCGATTCTCGGCATGAAGCGGGGTCTAACCCGCCGTCCGCGGCCTCGCAAGACCGCGCTTTGAACCTTTTCCCCGGCAGCCGAGACCAATCATCAGGAGGCAGCCGGAAATCCACTGCTTTGTGACTGAAGTCACAGAGCCAAAAGGATGCCTTCGGTATTGAAACGATGCTGAGAGCGAATGCTCCGGCATCGCCTGAAACAGGGGGCTGTCATGTTGAAATCTCTCGCTGCCGTTGTGGTTGCCGCGACCGTCGCCGCCGCAATCACCCTTTTGTCCGCGCCGACCACCGACGTGGTCGCGGGCCCCCTGCCCAAGCCAACCGCCGATGCAATGAAGGCCTGCAATGAGCAACCGTGGCCCTATTCCAATTGCGTCGGCACCGAGTTCGGCAATCCGAAGGTGCGGCTGATCACCATCGATCGCGCCGGCTGAGAAACCAATTCGTCATTCCGGGGCTGGCCGACGGCCAGAACCCGGAATCCAGAAATTTACTCCGTGCCTGTTCATGGATTCCGGGTCCGCTCGCTACCGCTCGCGTCCCGGAATGACCGGATGGGAGTGCCATCCAAATAACTTCGCGCTAGGCTCTCTTCCGGGCAAAACGTCCTGAGGAGAGCACCAATGCGCCGCGCCGCTCTTGCCGCCGCCCTGCTGCTGTGGGCAGCCGCCGCTTCCGCCCAGGATTACCCCACCCGGCCCATCCGCATCATCGTGCCGACGCCCGCCGGCGGACCGGTCGACGTGATGGCGCGCGTGCTCGCCAATGCGCTGCCACCGGTGCTCGGGCAGAACGTCTTCATCGAGAACAAGCCGGGCGCCGGTAACACCATCGGCTCGCGCGCGGCCGCATCCGCCGATCCCGACGGTTATACGCTGATGGTGTCGGCCGCGAGCGGCCTGATCATGAGCCCGATGATCCACAAGAACGCCGGCTACGATGCCTCGAGCTTTGCTGCGATCGCGCTCGTAGCCGAAACACCGCAGGTGCTGGTGGTGAACGCGCAGACGCCGTTCAAGACGGTCGCCGATCTGGTCGCCTATGCCAAGGCCAATCCCGGCAAGCTCAATTATTCGACCGGCGGCGTCGGCACGCTGCCGCATCTCAATGCCGAGTTGTTCAAATCGGTAAGCGGCACCAATATCCTGCACGTGCCGTACAAAGGCGGCGGCCCTGCCCTGACGGCGGTCGTCGCCGGCGAAGTGCAGATGACGTTCGACACCGTAAGCACCTCTTTGCAGCTGATCCAGGACGGCAAGCTGCGCGCGCTCGCCATCGTCGGCCCCAAGCGCGCGCCCGAACTGCCGGACGTGCCGGCCATGCCGGAGATCGGTTTTCCTTCTGTCACCAGCGGCGCCTGGACCGCGCTGATGGCGCCGCGCGACACGCCGCCTGCCATCATCACCAAGCTCAACGCAGCAACCAATGCGGCGCTGAGCGGCGACGCGATGAAGGCCGCGCTGTCAAAGCTCGGCGCGCAGCCGCGCGGCGGCAAGCCTGAGGATCTCACCGCGCACATTCAGCGCGAGGCGGAAAAGTGGAAGCCGATTGTCGCCGCGCTTAACCTGAAGGTGGATTGACGATGCGTACTCAACCAACCGCTCGTTCCCGCGACCCAGCCTACGCTCGCTGCGCGAGCTTCGGCGGGTTTGAGTCCGCCGACCTTGCTCCGCCGAAGCGAAGCCGCTTCGGCTTCGCGAAGGCGAGAGCGCAGAGCGCGAAGGCGGAAAGCGGGAATCCAGGGCGAAATATTCAGCGTCTGCAACAAGTCCGTAGTCCGTAG
>DASSSM010000440.1:0-2504 GCA_035708425.1 Pseudolabrys sp. | reverse complement strand
TCCGCTCTTTCCAGAAGCGCGCTATCAATTCGTCCGCCGCGTCATAGCCGCCATCGATGAACACCGCGCCGACCAGAGCCTCGCACACGTCAGCAAGTATCGTGGTCCGGCGCCTCCCGCCAGCATGGGATTCCGAATTTCCGAGCTTGAGCACGGGGCCGAGATCCATCGCACGCGCAACCTCGGCGCAGGTTTCCTTGCGCACCAAATCGGCAAGACGCCGGGACAATTCGCCCTCATTCGCCTTCGAAAAAGCGCGGTACAGCATGTCGGATATGACGAGACCAAGAACGTGGTCCCCGAGGAATTCAAGCCGCTGATAGCTGGCAGCACGGTTGCCGCCCGAGAGCGCCGAAATGTGCGTCAACGCACGTTCAAGCAGATCCTTGTCGGCAAATTTGTAGCCGATCCTGTCTTCGAGCGCGGTCCGGTCCTTCGCCTTGCGGCTCATTTGACGATCGTGAACAGCCTGCTCCAGCGCACCGACACCGGCCAACGCCAGAACTGCCAGGCGCGCTCACCCTCGTAGACGGAAAAGAAGATGATCTGCGCTTTGCCCACAATGTTCTCGAACGGCACCATGCCGACCTGGCTGAACCGGCTGTCGGTGGAATTGTCGCGGTTATCGCCCATCATGAAATAATGACCGGGCGGAACGGTGTAGATCTGCGTGTTGTCGGCGAAGCCATTGTCCACCAGATCGAGCGTGTAGAAGCTAACGCCGTTCGGCAGCGTATCCTTCCATCGCTTGACCGGCGCCTCGCGAACTCCCTCTTCAGTCTCGATGAAGTCCGGTGCGCGCTCGTGCTTAACCGGCGCGCCGTTGATGCTCACAACGCCATCGATCACCTGGACCTTGTCGCCCGGCAATCCGATCACGCGCTTGATGTAATCAGTTGCAGGATCCTTCGGCAGCCGAAACACCACCACATCCCCGCGATCCGGAAGCCAGTCTCCGGGAATGCGCCCGGAAAAAATCGAAGGCGACAGCGGAATGGAATACTTGCTGTAACCGTAGGTGTATTTCGACACGAACAGGTAGTCGCCAACCAGTAGCGTATCTTTCATGGAGCCGGAGGGAATATTGAACGGCTGAAAGAAAAATGTGCGGATCACCAGCGCAATGATCAGGGCGTGGATGATTACCCGCACCGTTTCACCGATGCCGCCCTCTTTTCGCTTTGTTCCAGATGTCACACTCATAGGCCTTTCGTCCCGCCAAACGGCTTGCGCACCCCGGCGACTTTGTAGCGGGTGGCCTCCGGACAAGCAATGAACAAGGGGCATCGCATCATGCAAACGATTACCTGAATTGCCGTCATTTTTCGGCGACCCGACCCGATTTGGGCTCAGCGGAGATAATGACGATGGCCTGCGCGGTCGGGCCTTCGTCCGTCAGAGAAACATCGATTCTGGCTTCGCAGCCCACAGGTGTAATGGAGTGAAGCCGCACGAGCGCGCCGCCGGTGAGCTTCATCGTCGGTCGACCTCCTGAAAGATTGATGACGCCCATGTCACGCCAGAAAACGCCGCGCCTGAGCCCTGTGCCGAGCGCCTTGGCGCACGCCTCTTTGGCAGCAAAACGTTTGGCGTAGGTTTCAACCGCATTCGCTCTGTTCTCGGCTTTGGTCCGTTCGACCGTCGTGAAAATGCGATCAAGGAACCGGTCGCCGTGGCGCTCGATCACTTTCGCAATCCGCCGTACGTCGACGATGTCAGAACCCAGCCCGATAATCATGCGCGTGCCTTTTTCCGGCCGCGGTCCATGGCCGCCCGCATGAATTTTATCGTTTCAGCCAGACCTTCAAATACCGACTCACCGATGAGGAAATGGCCGATATTAAGCTCGACCACCTGCGGCAACATCGCGATCGTTTCGGCTGTCCCATAGTCGAGGCCATGCCCGGCATGCACTTCCAAACCGAGCCCCGATGCACGCTCGGCACCATCACGAATAATCTGCCATTCGGATTCCGCCTCACGCATGCGCCGTTCAGCCAATGCATCACACCAGCTCCCGGTGTGGATTTCGATCGCAGGCGCGCCGAGCTCGGCCGCCATTTCGATCTGCGCTGGTGCCGCCCCGATAAAAAGGGAAACGCGGATCCCGGCGGCCTTGAGTGTGCGGATCGCCGGCGCCAGCTGCGAGCGCTGGCTGACGGCGTCGAGACCGCCTTCGGTGGTACGCTCCGTGCGTCTCTCAGGCACGAGGCAAGCGGCATGCGGTTTGGTCTTGAGAGCGATGCCAATCATTTCATCGGTGGCCGCCATTTCAAAATTAAGCGGCTTGTCGACCTCGGCTTTCAGCCGAGCAATATCATCGTCGCGAATATGCCGGCGATCTTCGCGCAGATGTGCCGTTATCCCGTCGCAGCCAGCAACGATTGCAAGTTTTGCCGCCCGCACCGGATCAGGGTGACGGCCTCCACGCGCGTTACGGATGGTGGCGACATGATCGATATTCACGCCAAGACGAAGCCGATCCATGCGCTAGCCATTCACCC
>DASSSM010000439.1:0-5489 GCA_035708425.1 Pseudolabrys sp. | reverse complement strand
AGTTTGAGGCAACCTTCATGGTTTCTGCGCTGACGGGCGACGGCGTCGGCGATCTGAAGACCTGGCTGGCGCAGCGCGTGCCGTACGGGCCGTGGCTTTACCCGGCGGACCAGATCTCCGAAGCGCCGATGCGCCAGCTCGCTGCAGAGGTCACACGTGAAAAGCTGTTCGAGCGTCTGCACCAGGAGCTGCCCTACCATTCGACGGTTGAAACTGATGTCTGGAAAGAGCTTCGCCGCGGCGACGTCAGGATTGAGCAGACAATCTATGTGGAGCGCGAAAGCCAACGGAAAATCGTGCTCGGAAAGGGCGGCCAAACGATCAAGGCGATCGGCGAGGCAGCACGCAAGGAGATAGCGGAAATAGCCAACGCCAAAGTTCATTTGTTTTTGTTTGTCAAAGTGCGTGAGGACTGGGGAGATGACCCGGAGCGGTATCGGGCCATGGGGCTGGAGTTTCCAAAAGAGTGAAGTAGAACAAGGCGTCGGCGAGAATCTGCGCCATGCAATGGACTGATGAAGGCATCGTGCTTGGCGTCAAGCGTCACGGGGAGGGCAATGCCATTCTCGAGTTGATGACGCGTGAGCATGGCCGCCATCTTGGCCTTGTGCGGGGCGGATCCGGCTCGCGTCTCAAGCCGATCCTGCAGCCGGGCAATTGCGTGAGCGCCACCTGGCGGGCACGGCTCGATGAACACCTCGGCAACTACTCCGTTGAGGCTCTGAATCTGAGGGCGGCCGGTTTCTTTCCGTCCCCGCATGCAATCTACGGTGTCGGTCACTTGGCGGCGCTGATGCGCCTGCTGCCGGAGCGTGACCCGCATTCGGGCCTCTATGAATCGCTGGATGCGATATTCAGCCGGCTCGATGATGCGGTGATTGCTGCTCCGATGGTCGTGCGGTTTGAATTGCAGCTGCTGTCCGAGATTGGCTTCGGCCTCGATCTTGAGCGATGCGTGGCGACCGGCGCATCCGGCGATCTTGTCTATGTGTCACCGAAATCGGGACGCGCCGTGTCTCGTCTGGCGGGCGAGCCTTGGGCGGACAAAATGTTACGGCTGCCGGCCTTCCTGCGCGATCGGCAAACGGGACCAACCGGACCGGACCTGGCCGATGGATTTGCGCTGACCGGTTTTTTTCTGAGCCGCTATGTCCTGGAGCCGCGGGGTCTCGCGCTGGGCGACGAGCGTGCGCATTTCATTGCCGCGCTCAATCGGGCCTTGCCAGGCGCTGCGTAGCCTGGCCGCCCGGCGCCGGGCGACCAGGACGCCTTTGGGAATGGCCCTGCTATCAGTAGCGGTAGCGATAGTAACGCGGCCCGGTCCACCAGCAGACGCGACGTCAGCCGCAGCCCCAAGGGCCACAACGCCAAACCCGACGACAGACATAAGCGACGTCCTGAGCCAGGCTGGATCCGTCGATCGCTTTGGCGATGCCGGCCGGCATAGCGACCGTCATGGCATCGGCGCGATTCGTTATTGACCCCGCCGCAAGAATGGCAAGCGTGGCGGCAGTCGTAAGTACAATCCGGCGCATTGCTTCCTCCACCCAGTAGAAATTCGCCCCCTCTGTAGTCTTGCGCAACCCAACGCAGTCAAGGCCTACAGGTTCGCAAACAATACGCAAAAAATCTCGAAGATTAGATGGCCGGATCGTTCATCGCTTGTTCATCGCTGCGCAACCGATTAGCTATCAAGCATGGGAAAGCGACTGATTCCCCCCGACAAAGGCGACGTTGAAGAGGTTGCGCTGCGGGAGGCGCTGGAAGAGCGCTACCTCGCCTATGCCCTCTCCACGATTATGAACCGGGCCTTGCCCGATGCGCGCGACGGCCTCAAGCCGGTACACCGCCGCATTCTTTATGGCATGCGCCTGTTGCGGCTCGACCCGGGAGCGGCGTTCAAGAAGTCCGCCAAGGTCGTCGGCGATGTGATGGGTAACTTCCACCCGCACGGCGACCAGGCGATCTATGACGCGCTGGTAAGGCTCGCGCAAGAATTTGCCCAGCGCTATCCGCTTGTGGACGGCCAGGGCAACTTCGGAAACATTGACGGCGATAACGCAGCCGCCATGCGCTACACTGAGGCGCGGCTCACCGAAGTGGCGCGGCTGCTGATCGACGGTATCGATGAGGACGCGGTTGATTTTCGCGCGACCTATGACGGCACCAATGAAGAACCCGTGGTGCTGCCGGCCGCCTTTCCCAATCTGCTTGCCAATGGCTCTCAGGGCATCGCAGTCGGCATGGCGACTGCTATTCCGCCGCACAATGCTGCCGAACTGTGCGACGCCGCGCTGTTTCTGATCGACAATCCGAAGGCCCGCAGCAAGACGCTCCTGAAATACGTCAAGGGGCCCGATTTCCCGACCGGCGGCGTCATCGTCGATACGCCCGAGACAATCGCCGAAGCATACAATACCGGACGCGGCTCGTTCCGTGTTCGTGCGCGATGGAAGCAGGAAGAAACCGGCCGCGGAACTTATGTCATTGTCATCACCGAAATTCCCTGGCTGGTGCAGAAGTCGCGTCTCGTCGAAAAACTCGCCGAGCTCATCAACGAAAAGAAGCTGCCGCTCGTGGCCGATGTCCGCGATGAGTCGGCTGAAGATGTTCGCCTAGTAATCGAGCCGCGCTCGCGTTCGGTCGACGCCGAGCTGATGATGGAATCGCTCTTCAAGCTTACGGAACTTGAAGCCCGCATCCCGCTCAACATGAACGTGCTCGTGAAAGGACGCGTCCCGCAGGTACTCGGGCTTGCGGAGGTGCTCCGTGAATGGCTCGACCACCGACGGGAAGTGCTCCTCCGCCGATCCAAGCATCGTTTGGCCGAGATTGAACATCGCCTGGAAGTGCTGGGCGGATACCTTGTCGCCTATCTCAACCTCGACAAGGTCATCAAAATCATCCGCAGAGAGGACGAACCAAAGCCCGTTCTGATGAAGACCTTCAAGCTAAGCGAGGTCCAGGCCGAGGCGATCCTCAACATGCGACTGCGTAATTTGCGCAAACTAGAGGAAATGGAAATCCGCGCCGAGGACAAGGCCCTGCGCGAGGAACGAACGAAGTTGAAATCACTGATAGGTTCGCCGGCCCAGCAGTGGAAAACGATTGCCGGGCAGATCAAAGAACTAAAAAACACCTTTGGCCCGAAAACCGACCTTGGTCGCCGACGCACGACCTTTGGAATTGCGCCCGCGCATGACGAGGCGGCGATCGAAGAGGCGATGGTGGTACGCGAGCCGATTACCGTCGTGGTGTCGGAAAAGGGATGGATCCGCGCTTTGCGCGGCCATGTCACCGATCTTTCGGGTGTGACCTTCAAGGCCGACGACGACTTGAAGTTTGCTTTCCCGACCGAAACGACAGCAAAGATCCTGATCTTTGGCAGTAATGGGCGGTTCTACACGATTGAAGCCTCAAAGCTCCCGGGCGGGCGAGGGCACGGCGAGCCGGTCCGGCTGTTCATCGATCTCGAGGATGCCGACGTGGTCGCTGCACTCGCGTATCAAGGTGGGCGCAAATTCCTTGTTGCTAGCTATGGCGGCAACGGTTTCGTTGTCCCCGAGGACGATGTGCTCGGAACCACCCGTAAAGGCAAGCAAGTACTTAACTTGAAGGCGCCTGACAAAGCGGCGAGCATGACGACGGTCGACGGTGAACTGGCGGCCGCAATCGGCGCAAACCGGAAGATGGTCATCTTTGCGCTGGATCAGGTGCCTGAAATGGGCCGCGGCCGCGGGGTGCGGCTGCAACGCTACAAGGAAAAGGGGCTCTCCGACGTCACGACTTTTAAGGCAGACGACGGGATGTCCTGGATCGACGGCGCCGGTCGCAGTTTCACGTTGGCAATGAAGGAACTCAAGGATTGGCGAGGCAACCGTGCCGACGCCGGCCGTATTGCGCCAAAGGGATTCCCCAAAAACAATAAGTTCCGCAGTCCGTCTGCCGGCGGCAAAAGCGCTGATGCGGACTAGCGCGCATCAGCTCGCCACGAAGAGCAACGACCGCTCTGATTTCTCGAGCAGCGCTGTAGCGGTATCCCCGAAGAAAAGCTTTTCGCCAGGGCGGCGGCCGACACCCATCACCACAAGATTATGGTTCCTACGCCCAATTTCGCCGAGGATAGCCTCGTCGGCGGACTGCTCTGCGACGACGGCGGTACGGATGCTCATGTTGTAGCCGTCGGCGATGGCAACAATATCTTTCAGGATTGCCTCTTCGTGACGACGGTTTCGGAGTCCGCGGCGCATGCCTCGCCGGCTGGTCGCTCGTACGGCGACATAGAGCACGGTAACTGGTGCCTTGGTGGCTCTTGCCACGGTGATCGCAACTTCGGCCGCGCGCCGGGAAGGCTCGGTGCCATTCACCGGCACAAGCACGCTGAGTTTACCGCTTGGTTTTTTCTGCAGATCGTTCCGTGCCGCTGTGATGATCAACGGGCCATCGAATCCCTTGGCCAAATTTGCGACGCCGCTGTCGAATTCCGCGTTTCGCCTGGACGTCTTCTCGAGTCCGATGATGAAAGCGTCGTAACCTTTTTTTGCCTCTTCAGCGATAGTTGCAGGGCTTGGCTGCTCGTGGACGATTGTCGTGACCTCAACAGGTGCGTCGACCTTCTCTTCATTTTTCTGCTTACTCTTGATTTGGGCAGCAGCCTGCTGAACAGTATCAACGGCCTTTTCCGCCCTTTTTTCATCCTTTTCGATTTTCTTCTCGCTGCGCTTGGTTTCGGCGGCTTTCTTTTGCCTGTCGACGGGTGCGCTTACTTTCTCCGGGTCATCCGGCATTGTGCTCTCGATCTTGCTGGCATCGGGGATATGCAGGACTGTCGTCGGCATCCCATGAGTACCGGCCAATATACCCGCGACGCGCGATGCAAACTGTCCGTTCGGACTGTCATCGACGGCAATGAGCAATCGTTCAAGGTTCGGAACGAAACCCTTTTCTTCGAGCTCCTCGCGCTCAAGCCGTTGCTTTTCCTCTTTGCGCATCGGGATGCGGCCGAGTGCCCAACGCAATGTCGGGGGCATGGCCATGGTGGTCAGGACGGCCATAGCCACAATCATAGTGAACAGGTCTTGATTGAGGGCGCCCATCGATAGTCCGACGGTCGCAATGATGACCTCGGTAGAACCGCGTGCGTTCATTCCGCAAGCAAGCGCGAAGCCCTCGCGCCTGGTCAGGCCGCCGAGTTCGGCACCGATAAATGCACCGGTGAATTTTCCGATGCTGGCGATCAGAATGAGCCCAACAGTAAAGAAAGCAATTTTTGGGTCGATCAGAATCGTGAGATCTGCGGTCAGTCCTGCGATGCCGAAAAAAACCGGCGCGAAAAACGCTGTGATTATGCCGCGCAATTGCTCGTCGATGTGGCGCGTCAGAATGGGAGATTCACCGACCAGTAGTCCCGCAACGAAAGCGCCGAGTACAGTGTGCACGCCAATCAAGTAGGTGATGAGGGACATGATGCCCATAATGACCAGGATGGC
>DASSSM010000438.1:0-4406 GCA_035708425.1 Pseudolabrys sp. | reverse complement strand
CCTCACGCCCAGAGGCGTTCTTTTTCCAGACCCTTGTAGAGGTCGGCGACGTAGTCGCCATAGCCGTTGAAAAGGAGTGTCGGCTTCCGTTCGCCAGTACCGATGATCTCTTCGGTCGCCTGGCTCCAGCGCGGATGCGGCACTTCCGGGTTGACGTTAGCCCAGAAGCCGTATTCGGACGCCTGCAGCGCCTCCCACAAGCCCTTCGGGCGTGTGTCGGTAAATGTAAAACGCACGATCGACTTGATCGATTTGAATCCGTACTTCCATGGCACCGCGAGCCGCAGCGGTGCGCCATGCTGGCGAGCAAGCGGATGGCCGTAGGCACCGGTCGCGAGAAACGCGAGTTCGTTGGTTGCCTCCGCCATGGTGAGGCCTTCGACATAAGGCCATGGAAACCAAGGCTGCTTCTGCCCGGGCGCGATCTTCGGGTTCATGAAGGTTTCCATCCGCACATACTTTGCGGAGCCGAGTGGGCGCGCAAACTCGACGAGCTTGGCGAACGGGAACCCTGTCCACGCGATGGCCATGCCCCAGGCTTCCACGCAGCGATGACGATAAGTGCGCTCTTCGAGTGTCAGCTTGTGAATGAGATCGTCGATGCCGACCTCCATCGGCTTCTCGACCATGCCATCGATTTTCACCGTCCACGGCCTGATCGGCAGTGCTTGTGCCGCCGTGGCAATCGTTTTCGAGGTGCCGAACTCGTAGAAATTATTGTAGTTGCCGTTGACCTTCTCGTCGGTGATCGGCCGATCGAGCGTATATTTCTCGTTGCGCTTGGCGGGATAGAGGTCTGCGCTCGGATCGGGCAATTTGGCAACGTCGGAAGCGCGCTGTGCCTGCGCGACATAGGGCACCATCGCGAGCGCGCTGGCGCCACCGGCCAGAAAATTGCGGCGGCTGAAAACCAGATGCTCGGGGGTGGCGAAGCGGTCGGATACTTCCCAGCCGCGGCGACGGATAACGTTCATCGGCAAGATCCTCCAGAATCGCTATCCAGAGGTAAAAGGCGGGCGGCTCACTGGCAAGTCACGCTTCTGCGAGAGGAAACCGCCCGCAGCGCCTGATTTTCTGACTAGTTCAGCTGAGCGCGACGCGCCCGTGCGGCGTCTGCAAGATCCCCGCGCCCTTCACGCGCGCGCGCAAGCGGCTGAGGAAATCTGCCTTGGGCATTGGCTTCGCAAATAGGTACCCCTGCCCGATCTGGCAGCCGATCGACTGGAGCTTGTGGCTCTCCCAGATGGTTTCGATGCCTTCGGCGACAGTGCGCAGGCCAAATCGCCGGCCGAGTTCCACGATTGTCTCACACAAACCGGCATTGAAATGGTCTTCATTGCAATTTGCGACGTAGCTGCGATCGATCTTCAATTCGCTGAACGGCAGCTGCTTGAGACGGACCAGCGACGAATAGCCGGCGCCGAAATCGTCCACCGCCAGTTCGCATTTGAGCTCGCGCAATGCCCCTACGACGTCGTTGGCAAGATCGAGATCGTTGATGATCTGGTCCTCGGTGACTTCAAGAATGAGGCCCGGCCAGTTCGACGCGCGCGGACGCGCCTCGCGCAACATGCGCGGAATTGGCAGCTGGACCAGCGCAGAAACCGGAACGTTGACGGCGAGCTTTATAGGCGCGCTGTATTCGGCAAAGTCTTCCCAGTCGCCCAGCGCGGTGAGGATTACGCGCTCGGTGAGCTCGTGCATGTCCTGCTCGCTGGCGCCGGGCAGGAACAACCCGGGCGGAATGATGCCGCGTGTCGGATGGCGTGCGCGCACGAGCGCTTCGGCACCGACCAGGTGCGTCGTTCGCAGCTCGACCTTCGGCTGGTACCAGAGATCCATCCAGTCGTGCCGCAGCACCGCGCTGAGCGGAATCGACGATTTCGGATCGGCGTAAGGCACCGGCCCTGACGAAAACAGATTGCGAAAACCTTCCAGCATGCCGTCGGTCCGCATAGGACGCAGCGCGTCACGCGCATCTGGATGGAGTTTTGCGGGAAGGCGGCGGCTGGCCGGTTAACGGCAAGAAACTGCCACCGAACCTGCTTTGCATCTGCTTACCCGGATCGCGAAAATTGTCGCGGTCGTGCCCAGGAAGCCGCGCACGACCGCTGGCGGTTACGACAAATTTATTCCGCCGCCCGTCGTGCCGCGACGATCTGATCAGCCGTTCGGCCGGTAAGCTCCGCCATATGATCAAATTTAAAGATAAACGACCCGACACCGGCCGTGGCCGAACGCACTTCGATAATCAGGTCGCCGATCTCCGCCTCCGCCATTTGCGCGCGCACCGTGTCCCAACCGTCCCAGCCTTCGCGGGTGTCAAAGCCGAGAATCTGTCCACGCCGTCCGGACAGAATCGCGTTCATCTTGGCCGTGGCCTCAGACGGGCAAACGATCTCGACATGGTGGATTGGCTCAAGCAGAACCGGCTGGCACTGCGGCAGGCCTTCCACGATGCCGATGCGCCCGGCGGTCCGGAACGCCTGATCAGACGAGTCCACCGTGTGGTAGGAGCCGTCGATCAGCGCCACCGACAGATCCACCACCGGGAACCCGAGCGGCCCGTGCTTGAGCGCGTCGACCACGCCTTCTTCCACCGCCGGAATGTAGTTGCGCGGCACCACACCGCCAGTGATGCGATCCTCGAACTTGAAGCCGGACCCGCGCGGCAGCGGCTTGATCTCGAGGACCACGTCGCCGAACTGGCCGTGACCGCCGGATTGCTTCTTATGACGGCCGCGTTGCGTGATCGGCTTGCGAATGGTCTCGCGATATCCCACCGACGGCGGACGCGTCGTGACCGGCACCATGAACCGCTCGGCAAGGCGTTCCGCCGCCACGCGCAGGTGCATCTCGCCCTGCCCCCAGATCACCACCTCGTGGTTTTCCGCATTGTGCACGACGGCGAGCGACGGGTCCTCTTCCGTGAGCTTGGTAAAAGCAGGCCCGAGCTTGACGTCGTCCTTGCGCTCCTTGGCCTGCACAGCGATTGCCAGCACGGGCGGAGAAGGCTTGATCTCCACAAGCGCCGCATGCGGCTGTTTGCCGGATGAAAGCGTGTCACCGGTCTTGGCGGCGTCGAGTTTGCCGAAGGCGACCGTTTCGCCGCTCGCCGCCTGCCCGCGTTTTTCGAAGTGCTGGCCCATCAGCTTGAACACGCCCGACACGCGGCCGGCCTCGCCTCCCGCGGTGGTCAGCGTGGTGCCGTCGCCGGCCTGGCCCGCAAGCAGGCGCGCAACCGACATTTTTCCGCCATGCGTCGTGTGGAATGTCTTGAGCACCAGCGCCACGGCATCGGCGCCGGCCTTGACGCCCAGCCGTTGCGCCGTTTCGGCGGCACCGGGAGCCTCGTGGCGAAGCGCTTTCAAGAGCCGCAGCACGCCGTTGGTGCGTGTGGCGACACCGAGCAGCACCGGGCAAACGATGCGGTCGCGCAATTCCTTCGAGAGATCGTCGAAAACCTTGTCGCGCGGCGGCTCGATATCGTCGAGCAGTTGCTCCATCAGCTGGTCGTCGTGGTCGGCCAGCGTCTCCAGCATGGTAAAGCGCGCTTCTTTCTTGCGATCGAGGTTTTCACCCTTGAGCTCGACGATCTCCGACGGCGCGTGCTCCTTGTAGACATAGGCGCGCTCGAGCGCGAGATCGACGAACCCGGAAATGATGTCGCCGTTCCAGATCGGAATCTGGCGGAGCAGCAGCGGCGCGCGTGATGCCGGCTGCAGCAATTTGATCGTCTCGCGAACGCGCTTGTCGGCCTTGTCGATCTTGTTGAGGAAGAGGAAACGCGGAATGTTCTGGTCTTCCAGTTCGCGCAAAATCAGCTGAAGCTGCGGCACTTTCTTTTCGTCCGCCTCGCAAACGACGACGGCGGCATCGACCGCCGGCAGCACGCTGCGCATGTCCTGGATAAACTCGATGGAACCGGGGCAGTCGACGAACGTGTAGTTGTCACCCATGAAGGTGGTGGTGGCGAAAGTCGCCTCGACGCTCATCTTGTGGTGGCGGGCTTCTTTGCTTGCGTCACCTACCGTGGTACCCGCGTCGACAGTGCCCTGGCGCTGGATCGCGCCTGTACGGGCAAGGATCGCTTCCAGAAGTGTGGTCTTGCCGCTTTGGAATGGGCCCACCAGCGCGATACACCGTGGACCCGAACTCCTTGTGCCATTGGGACCTGAGTCGTTTTGTCCCATAAACGCCTCCCTCGCCGGCCGGGAGGTCGGACCTGGTTTCCCGGCCCTGTGCCGTTATCGTCTCAGGACCCAGGGAGGCTGGCAAGGGCAGAGATTTGCCGGTGCAGAAAATTTGCTACTTGACGAAGCTCGCCTCGACGACGGTACGCGCATCGACGGCCTTGTCGATCAGGCCTTGTGACTTGTACCAGGCGATCTGGCGCACGACGTCGG
>DASSSM010000437.1:0-4935 GCA_035708425.1 Pseudolabrys sp. | reverse complement strand
GTGGAAGCCTTACTCGCACAACATTCGGAATCTGGTGGCGCGTTTCCCATGGGTGGCATCATGGGGGCCGGAACGAAAATGATGTCGGCAGGACTAAGCATGGGTCAGGTGCAGGGCGTCACTCGCGAAACTATCGCCTATGCCCGGGAAAAGATCGGCGACGATGCCGTGGGGGAAATCGTCGGAGCGATCCCGGGCCTAAGCCAGTTTGTTTGACGTTTCACTTGAACGATAACGAGAAGAAAAGGCGGCGGAGGCACGGAATGTCCTATCCCATCACCGATATCGACGGGATCGACGGCGAGGTTGCCGCCGTTCTCAAATCGGTGAGGATCAGGTCAACCGACCGCCTGCTCGAGGCGGCCCGTACGGTGAAGGGACGCAAGGTGCTCGCTACGAAAACCGGCTTCAACGAGAAACAGCTGCTCTACTGGGCGAATGTTGCTGACCGCATGCGCATCAAAGGCGTGCGCAAGGAGTACGCCGAGCTGCTGCAGGCGGCCGGCGTCGATACAGTGAAGGAGCTCAAGTATCGCAACCCGGTAAACCTCGCGAAGGCGATGGCCGATGCGAACCGGAAGCGCAAGCTGGTCCGGCTTTTACCGTCGGAAAAAATGGTCAAGCGCTGGATCGAAAACGCCAAGCTCCTGCCATTGAAGATCACCTACTGACGCATCCAGGCGCGCTTGACAGCCTCTCGCCGACCGCGCAAAGCGACCGGCATGGAAATGGCCCGAACCCTCGAAATTGCTGCCGGATCGGCGCGAAAACCCGGTCCGAATGCGCTCGCGGGGCTATTGGCGCTCGGCCGCCCGCTGGTTATGGGCATTCTCAACGTCACGCCGGACTCATTTTCGGACGGCGGCCGGTTCTTTGAACCCGACAAAGCCATCGCGCATGCCCACCTCATGGTTAGTCAGGGAGCCGATATCATTGATATCGGAGCAGAATCCACCCGACCTTATGGAGACCCGGTCCCAGTTTCGGTCGATGACGAGAAAGCTCGGCTCGCGACGGTATTGCCCCAAGTGGTCAGGCTTGGCGTGCCGGTGTCGATCGACACCATCAAGGCTTCAATCGCCGCCTGGGCGCTCGACCAAGGCGCCGCGATTGTCAATGACGTTTGGGGTTTGCAACGCGATCCCGACATGGCACCACTCGTCGCCGAACGCGGCGTGCCGGTCATCGTGATGCACAATCGCGAGTCGGCGGATCCGGCCATCGATATTGTCGCCGACGTGAATGACTTTTTTTCACGCTCTTTGGAAATCGCTGCCAGTTCCGGCATCGCGCGTGAGTGTATCATCCTGGATCCCGGGATCGGCTTCGGCAAGACACCTGAGCAAAGTATTACCTGCATCGCCCGGCTTGCTGAATTCAAATGCTTCGGTTTGCCTTTGCTCGTTGGGGCATCCCGGAAACGATTCATCAGCACCGTAACACCGTCAACACCGGATGAGCGCATCGGTGGCTCGATCTCGGCCCATCTGCTCGCAGTTGAAAAGGGAGCCGCGATCATCCGCGCGCATGACGTCGCGGAGACTGTGCAAGCGCTACGGGTAGCCGCCGCCATCGAGGCCGCACGATGAGCGATCGGATTTTTGTCAAAGGTCTTGCTCTTCACGCCTATCACGGCGTGATGCCGCACGAAGCCAAGGTGGGGCAAACCTTCATCATCGATCTCGACCTGGAGATCGACCTCTCGGCCGCGGCGCGCTCGGACAAGGTCGTTGACACCGTCTCCTACGACAAGGTCGTCGATTGCGTGAGCAAGGCATTTTGTGCTCAACGCCTTCGCCTGATCGAGGCTGCGGCGGGCCGAGCCGCCGACGCCGTGCTCGCTGCCTTTCCACGCGTGCGATCCGTGCGCATCACGATACATAAGCCGCACGCCCCGATCGCGGCCACCTTCAGCGACGTCGGGGTAACGCTTGTCAGGAGCCGCCATGCCTGAAGCGCTGCTGGCGCTGGGTGGCAATGTTGGAAACAGCCGTGCCATTCTCGATCGCGCCATCGGATTGCTCTGCGACGGAAAAGAAGTTCGTCTGATGGCTCGTTCGTCCGACTATCGAACGCCGCCGTGGGGCTTCAAGTATCAGCCGCATTTCGTCAACCTCGTAATTTTGATTGAAACGACACTCGGCCCACGTGAGCTATTGGCGCGCGCGCAAGAGGTAGAGCTCAGGCTCGGCCGCGACCGCACGCACGAAAAGCGCAACGGCCCGCGCACCGCCGATATCGATATCCTTGCCTATGACGACCTCACATTGAATGAGCCGAATTTGACGCTGCCGCACCCCCGTTTGTTCGAGCGTGCTTTCGTCCTGGTGCCGCTGGCCGAGATCGCAGGAGAGCGTGTCATTGCGGGCCGACGCATCGACGAGGCTGCCCGTGCCGTGGATGCCGGCGAAATCCATCGCCTGCCGTGACGTCCGATAGCCCAGTACGGCCGACTGTGCCATTTTCCCCGCATGAGTGACGATTTTCCCCTCGCCGCGGAGTTCCCGCCGAGCACCCGAGACGACTGGCGGAGACTGGTCGAGGCTGCCCTTAAAGGCACCTCGTTCGAAAAGAGGCTTGTGACCCAGACCTATGACGGGCTGCGCACCGAACCCCTTTACGCGCGCGCGGCGGGCGCAAAACCGGTTACCGGCCGCATCCCGGGCGCGGCCTGGACCCTAATGCAACGCGTTGATCATCCGGACCCGGCAGCGGCAAACGAACAAGCCTTGTTAGACCTCGAAAACGGCGCGACCGGCCTGACGCTCGTCATGGCCGGCTCGGTCAGCGCTAACGGCTACGGTCTTGATGCATCACCAGCGACGCTCACGCGCGTGCTGCAAGATGTGAAGCTCGATGCCGGAATTACCATCGATTTCAATCTAAGCCCCGCCACGCGCGCCGCTGTCCAGCACTTCGCTGCGCTCGTGCAAAGCCGGAAGCTTCTGCCGGCTGCGGTAGACATGCGCGCCAGCATCAACCCGGTCGGCGGATTCGCTGCCACCGGCAAGAGCCCGCAGGCATGGAACGAAATTTCGAAAGGCTTCGCCGGCTTGATCGGCGAGCTGGCATCGCAGGGCTTTCACGGGCCGTTCGCGGTGGCCGATGGCCGCATTATTCACAATGCCGGCGGCTCGGAAGCACAGGAGCTTTCATTCGTCATTGCGAGCGCGGTCGAATACCTACGCGCGCTTGAAACGAGCGGCCTCCCCCTCGATACCGCGCGCGATATGATTTATTTTCGGCTTTCCGCGGACGCTGACGAATTCCTCACCATTGCCAAGTTTCGCGCGCTGCGGAAATTGTGGGCGCGGATCGAAGAAGCCTGCGCGCTTCCGCCAAAGCCGGCCTATGTCGCGGCAGAAACTGCCTGGCGTATGATGACCAGGCGCGATCCCTATGTGAACATGCTGCGGACGACCATTGCCATTACTGCTGCCGGCGTTGGCAGCGCTGACAGCATTGTGGCTCTGCCTCACACCGCGGCGCTCGGGCTGCCCGATGCATTCGCGCGCCGCACCGTGCGCAACTCCCAGCTCATTTTGCTCGAAGAGTCGAACCTTGCGAGGGTCGCCGACCCTGCCGCCGGATCCGGTGCCATCGAGGATCTGACCCAAAAACTCTGCTCCGCCGCGTGGACGATGTTTCAAGAAATTGAAAACGCGGGCGGCGCCTGGGCTGCGCTCGAAGCCCGTCTCATCCAGACGAAAGTCGCCGCCGTGCGCACCGAGCGTCAGCAGGCGGTCGCCCGCCGCAAGGACGCGCTCACCGGCACCAGCGACTATCCCAATCTCGATGAAGCGCCAGCGGCCGTGCTTGGCGTCGCGCCAGTGACCCCGCCGAAAGAGGCGGCCACAAGGCTGACGACCGATGCTTTGCCGCGCATCCGGCTGGCCGAGCCGTTCGAAGCCTTGCGCGATGCGTCCGACCGCGCGCTTGCCAAGACCGGCGCACGGCCGAAAGCCTTCCTGGCCAATCTCGGCAAGCTGTCGGACTTCACGGCGCGGGCGACCTTCGCCAAGAATTTTTACGAGGCCGGCGGCATCGAGGCCGTGACAAATGACGGCTTCAAAGGTCAGACCGACATGGTTGCCGCCTTCAAGGCGTCGGGCGCAAAACTTGCCTGCCTGTGTTCGTCAGACAAGGTGTACGAAAGTGAGGCGCCGAGCGCTGCCAAGGCACTCGTTGCAGCCGGCGCGGTCGTGCACCTTGCCGGCCGGCCGGGCGAGAAGGAGCAAATCTGGCGGCAGGCCGGCGTGAAGGACTTTATTTATATGGGTTGCGACGCGCTTTCGACCCTTCAAGCGGTACATGGTATTCTTCAAGTCAAATGAGTCAGGTCCCCAACTTCGCCAAGGTCGATTTCGCCGATACGGCCGTGCCTGCAGGCAAAGGCTCGTCCGCCGCGTGGGCGACGCCGGAAGGTATCGCAGTCAGCCCGGTCTACGGCGAAAGGGACCTCGCCGGCCTCGACTTTCTCGACACCTATCCGGGCAAGGCGCCTTACCTTCGCGGCCCCTACCCCGCGATGTACGCGGCACAGCCCTGGACGATCCGGCAATATGCCGGCTTCTCCACCGCCGAAGATTCCAATGCCTTCTACCGCCGCAATCTCGCCGCGGGTCAGAAGGGTCTCTCAATCGCTTTCGATCTCGCCACGCACCGCGGCTACGACAGCGATCATCCGCGCGTCTCGGGCGATGTCGGCATGGCTGGAGTCGCGATCGACTCGATCTACGACATGCGCACGCTGTTTTCAGGAATCCCGCTCGACCAGATGAGCGTGTCGATGACGATGAACGGCGCGGTGCTGCCCGTGCTCGCGCTCTACATCGTCGCCGCGGAAGAGCAAGGCGTTCCGCACGCGAAACTTTCGGGCACGATCCAGAACGACATTCTCAAAGAATTCATGGTGCGCAACACTTACATCTATCC
>DASSSM010000436.1:0-5171 GCA_035708425.1 Pseudolabrys sp. | reverse complement strand
CGCCGGCTGATCGACTTTCTGCCGTCGAACAACGAGAGCGGCGTGCCGGAATGGCCGACGCAGGATGAATCCGACCGCATCGATGAATCACTCGATACGCTGGTGCCGGACAACCCGAACAAGCCCTACGACATCAAGGAATTAATCCTCAAAGTCGCGGACGAGGGCGATTTCTTCGAACTCTCATCGGCCTACGCCAAGAACATCGTCACCGGCTTCGGCCGCGTCGCCGGGCGCACGGTCGGCTTTGTCGCCAACCAGCCGATGGTGCTTGCCGGGGTGCTCGACAGCGATGCCTCGCGCAAGGCGGCCCGGTTCGTGCGCTTCTGCGACTCTTTCGACATTCCGATCGTCACCTTTGTGGACGTGCCCGGATTCCTCCCCGGCACCGACCAGGAATATGGCGGGCTGATCAAGCATGGCGCCAAGCTTCTGTTCGCGTACAGCCAATGCACGGTGCCCCTGGTCACCGTGATCACGCGTAAGGCCTTCGGCGGCGCCTATGACGTGATGGCGAGCAAACATGTCGGGGGCGACCTGAACTACGCCTGGCCGACGGCGCAGATCGCAGTGATGGGCGCGAAAGGGGCGGTCGAGATCATCTTCCGCGCCGACATGGACGACCCGAAGAAAATCGCAGCGCGGACCAAGGAATATGAAGAGCGGTTCCTGTCACCCTTCATCGCGGCCGAACGGGGTTATATCGACGACGTGATCATGCCGCACTCGACGCGCCGGCGCATCGCTCGCGCGCTCGCCATGCTGCGCAACAAGCACGTCGAGATGCCGGCCAGGAAGCACGACAATTTGCCCCTCTAGCCGGTAGCGCTTGCAGGCTTACTCGGTCTTCACGCTTGCATAGACCACGCGCATCCAGTTCGTGCTGGCCTGGTCGTTCGCCTTGAATTTGGCATCGAAGTCGGCGAAGGGCTTGGCGGCGACGACATCGGCCTCGCTTTTGCCTTCCTTGATCAGCGCCAGCATCCGATCGCGGACGGTCGAAAGCATCGCACGGTAGTCAGCCAGCTGCGCCTTGGTGGCGAGCGGCCCGTGGCCGGGCACGATTTTCGTGCCGTCGTTGGCGAGCGCCAGATAAGCGTCCGATGCGGCGATCATTCCCTTGAGGCTGCCGCCATTGGCAAAATCGATATTCGGATAGCGGCCCATCGCGACGGTATCGCCGGTCGAAATAACATTTGCATCGGCGAAGTACACGAAGGTGTCGCCGTCGGTATGGGCGTTGACCGGATGTTTAAGTTGCGCGGCGCGACCCTTCACCTGCAGCGTCATGCCGTCTTTATGCGTTATGACGGGCAGCGTCTCCTCCGGCGCCGGTGTGGATTTGACTTCCGGCACGGCCATCGTCGTGCCTTCGGCGAGACGCTTGCGCACGTTCTCCTGGGCGACGACAACCGCACCGTCTTTGCTGAACGACGCATTTCCGCCGACGTGATCGCGGTGATAGTGCGTATTGACGAGGAAGCGCACGGGCTGCTGCGTGACGGCGGCGATCGCGGCCTTAAGCTTGTCGTGCATCTGCGCGAACTGGCCGTCCACCATGATGACGCCGTCGTCGCCGGCGGCAATTGTCGTGTTGCCCCCGAAGCCCTCGAGCATGTAGGTGCGGTTGCCAAGATCGAAGGTCTTCACCTCGATTTTTGACCAGTCGGGCCCGACAGGCGGGCCGGCCGGCACTGGCTGCTGTGCAAGAGCGGGCCCGGCGAGCCAGGCCACGGTGGCAAATGCGACGAGCGTTACCTTTTGCATGATGTCTCCCCCGGGGATGCCGGCATCCAATGCCGAATTTCATTCTAAACGGACAAACTGTGCCGGAGCACGGTTATTCCCGTCGCGTCACGCGATTGTTAGCGATCTGGCATCCGGAATCCGGCTCCTGCTGGAAGGCGAGTTTGTGCTGATGATCGACGGCCAGCCGCCCAAGCCTCTGAAGGCGGGGGGAGAGCTATCAGGTCCCGTCCGGCGCTATTCACGATGCCAAGAGCGGCGCAGGCGGTGCCAAGGTTTTGGCAGTGTACGTCGTGCGCAAAAGCGAGCCGCTTGCGACTCCGGCAAAGTAGCGCAACCTTTTTGAGGTATGGGCGTGGGGCATTAATGCGACACCAATGGCGTGGCGCCACGTCGACGATCAATTGATTCAAAATCGTTTCACTTATCCAAGCACAAATTAGCCAGGAACTCGTCAGCCCCGCTCTCGACCTTGAACGATTTAGGTCGCTCCGCATTTTAGTGCCGGTGGGAGCTGATAGAGGGTATTTTTTGATGCAACAAAAACAGACGAAAGTACTCATCGCTGACGACGCAAATACGGTTCACCAACTCATTCGCGGCGCGTTGCCGTCGGAATACGTTGCGAATATCGTTCATGCTTTCGACGGCGTGGAATGTCTGCAGGCGCTCGATCATGGGGTCGACCTGGCATTCATCGATGTTCACATGCCGACGATGGGCGGCATGGATGCGCTGTGGGCGGCACGCATTGCCGGCAACAAGACGTTCGTGACGCTGATTTCGGGGCGAGCCAATCGGCGTTGCATCGATCTCGCGCGCCAGCTCGAGGCTTACGAATTCCTCACCAAGCCGTTCGGCAACAAGGATATCGCGGCGATCCTCTCGACCTATCAGCGCGTATCGACGCCGATGCATGTGCTGCTCGTCGATGATTCCGCCGTTTCCTTGAAAGTGATGCGCAAGGTCCTGGCGAGTTCAATTTTTCACCTGAACATCGAGGAGGCGCATTCGGGTGCCGAGGCCGTGAAGCGATGCAACGCCGAGACGTTCGACGTGGTGTTCCTCGACGTGAATATGCCGGGACTGAACGGCTATGCGACGCTTGCCAAGCTGATGCAGGCAAACCCACAGGCAAAAGTCGTGATGATCTCCGGCGAATATAATGCTGCGCGTGAACGCGAGGCATTCAAGCTCGGCGCGACAGCCATGATGCACAAGCCGTTCTTCCCGACCGAAATCGACGCGGTGCTGCACCGGATTTTTGGCCTGCAGTCGCCCAAGCTTGCGACCGAGGGCTGCGTGCGCGATTTCGGTATCAAGATCCATGGCCGGACGATCGCCGTCGAGCATTCCGAAACCGGTCACGTCTACGAGTACGTATGGTTCCGCGAAGCTCCACATCTGCGCCTCCCGCTGGTGCGAGAGAACGAGATGGCGACGGTCCCGGTGGCCGAGCTCATGGCCAACGCGAAGAAGGCGGCCATGCTGGAGTTGGAAAACGCCAGTTTGTTGCAGGTGGCGCAGTAGTTTCCAGGGCAGGGGCCGTGCGACGGTCCCTGCCGAACTTCCCAACAGCCCTGCAATCTTCGGTGAATGCCGGAAGCGGGTTGCCTTGACCTTGCAAGGCTGGCGGCCGATATTGCGCCGGCTGTGGGGAAATTATGGCGACGCTGAAGCAAAAGCTTCTGGGCGGGGTGACGTTTTTGACACTGTTCGACGTGTCGGGAGCGGCCGCTGCTCCGCCGGCCACGCCGTCGTGGACCGGCTTTTACATTGGCGGACACGCTGGGTACAGCTGGGGCAACGTTAGCGGAGATACCGCGCACGGCGTCATCCCGCCAGTTCCGCCGTTCAGTCTTGTCCCAGGCACGTCGGTGTTCTCGATCGGACGCGACGTCGATCCGAATGGGGCGCTGGGCGGCATTCAGGCGGGCTATAATTTTCAAGCTGGGCAGGCTGTCTTTGGCATCGAAGCGGATTTTTCCTGGACCGGTCAGCGTGACACCTTCAACTTCAATGGGCACACGATCGCTTTCGGTGAAGATTTTTCCTATCAAGAGACCTTTGCGGCAAAGCTCAAATATCTGGGTACGGTGCGAGGACGCCTTGGCTATGCTTACGGTGATTTTCTGCCTTACATAACGGGCGGCGTTGCGTGGGGACGACTTTCCATCGATATGAATTGGAGGGAAGCGCAGAGCATTGGCATCAATATTCCGCCCTTTGCGACCGCCACGTTCGCCGGCTCGGAAGCGCATACGCTGGTCGGCTGGACACTTGGCGCAGGGTTCGAATATGCGTTCGCCAAACAGTGGTCGACCAAGGCGGAATATCTTTACGTCGATCTTGGCGACAAGACCTACTTTGCCGGAATCCAGGGCGGTGGGTCGTTCGGTCTGCAGGACCATATTGTCCGGATCGGCATCAACTTCAGGCCCTGAATTTCGACCGGCGAAGCAAGCTCGATTGCTGCGCGACCATGCCTGAGCGACGCTCGGCGGGTTAGGCCTTCATGCAGATCGACGGAAAGCAGCAGGAGGCGGTGTGGAATCTGGTTCTCGTGCATGAACCGTACATCCAGGACCGCGCCGATCTCGAGGCGATCGCGCGTGAAGTCGGCAGGCTCGCTCCCGATATAGAAGTCTTCATCGCATCCAACGATATCCGCTCCTCCACAACCCGGAAGATGGCGGCCAGACGGCCGACACTCGTCTACTGCCCGACAGAGCTGCGGAGTTTTCAACCCGAGCGTGGAAAGATTTATGCGGGCGCGCTGATCCCTAAAGATACACAAGTGCGCCGCCTTGCGGAGGCGGGGGTGCCGGTTCCCGACTTTGCGCTGCTCACCGGTGATTTCGAAATTGATCCTGACCGCTTCGGCCCGGTAGTCATGATCAAGCCCACAGGTTTCACGTCGCACGGCAGCGGCATCGATATCGTGCAAACGCGCAGCGTCGCCGGATCGCGCTGGCGCGAGCATCCTTCAGTGCGGACGGCCGGCGAGGGCGCCATGGTGGTCCAGCGATTCATCGACACAGGCGAGTACCCGTCGCACCATCGGATTCTCACCTTGTTCGGCGAGCCGATCTTCGCCTTCCGGGCCCTGTCGACCGTCGCGCGGCCTGCGCTCGATTCTCCGAACGAAGTACTGACGGCCGGACCCTTCATGGCAAAACACGGCCAACGCCGGCTGATCGTGCCGGTCGAGGCCGACGTCCTCGACCTTGCCCGCCGGACCTTTGATGCCATACCGGAAGTCGCGCTCCACGGCTGCGATATCATTCGCGAAAGCGGATCCGGACGTCTCTATGTTTTGGAGATCAATCCGGGCGGAAATACCTGGTCGTTTTCCTCAAAATGGGCCGGGCTTCTGCGATCGGAATTGAACATGCCCGATCTCGCCTCCCAATTTGATGCATGGA
>DASSSM010000435.1:0-2824 GCA_035708425.1 Pseudolabrys sp. | reverse complement strand
CATATCGCCATAACCGGTAAGACGGATCGCAAGAATATGGGCATCGTCGTCGAACGCCATCTCAACGACCATGTCTTGTGCGCGGCCGTGGTGGTCCGATACGAAACTGCCCGAGCGCTCGTCGGTCCATTTGATCGGCCGCCCGAGCAGGCGAGCGCCGTGCAGGAGACAGACATATTCGGGATAAACCGCGGCCTTCATGCCAAACGAGCCGCCGACCTGGCCGGTGATTACGCGAACCTTGTCGGCTGGCGCTCCAAGAATCTCCATCAGAGACGTCTTCATGCCATGCACGCCCTGACTCGTTGAGTAGAGCGTCCACTTTGCTTCGACCGCATCGTATTCGCCGATCGCGGAGCGCGGCTCCATGGCGTTGACCACCATGCGTTGGTTGGAGGTCTCGAGCCGGGTCACGTGCTTTGCCTTTGCAAAGGCTTCCGCGACTTTGGCGGCATCGCCATAGTGATAATCGAGCGCGATGTTGTTCGGTACCTCGTCGAACACAAGTGGTGCGCCCGGCTTGACTGCTTCGGATGGCTTGAGCACTGCGGGCAGCGGTTCGATCTCAAGCGTGACGGCTTCGGCCGCATCTTTCGCCTGCGCCACGGTTTCCGCGATCACGCAGGCCACGGGATCACCCACGAAACGCACCTTGTCACCGGCAAGTGCCGGCCGCGGCGTGTAGCGGATCGGCGTTCCGTCACGATTCTTTAAAGGCAGACCGCATTTGAGCGGGCCATATCCTGTCAAGTCGGCAGCGGTGTAAACAGCAAGAACGCCGGACATCGCCTTGGCGCTAGCGGCATCAATCGAGCGGATAACGCCATGCGCGTCACGGCTTCGAACCATGGCCGCATAGGCTTGGTTTGGTCGACTGACATCGTCGGTGTAGCGACCCTGTCCGCGAACGAGCGTCGGGTCTTCGCTCCGCCGGACAGGCTGTCCGACACCGAATTTGGTCAACGAAAGGGCAGTTTCGGTGATGCGGTCATCCATTGAGGGGTGATGCTTTCCGGCCCGGCGCTGTCAAATAAAGCACGCTGCATTCTTCGACAAGGATAGCTTTTGCGACGGAGGGTTGCGCAAGACACAGGCGCTGTTACACTTTTCGTGATCGAAGGAACACGGCTGCAACCGTGACGCGCCGAGGGAAATCGCTGGTTCACGGTGCAGACAGGAAAGGTTTTGGGAGATGAGCGGCGAGGCCGGGGACATCCCAGGCCTCGACCCTGCTATCGATCGGGCGCCGCCGCCGCGGGCCCGGTGGGGTCGGCGGTCGCCTGGACGGGCCAATGGTCGCTTCGGCAATGACCGGGGTGGGGCGACTTATGCCGCGCTCGATCTCGGGACCAATAATTGCCGGTTGCTGGTGGCGCGGCCCTCAGGCGAAGGCTTTCGCGTCGTAGACGCATTTTCCAGGATCGTACGGCTCGGCGAGGGCGTCTCGTCGTCTCGTCGCCTGAGCGAGGCCGCGATCAGCCGCGCGATGGCGGCCTTGGCCATCTGCCGTAACAAAATGAAAAACAAGGGCGTTACCCGCGCGCGCCTGATTGCAACGGAAGCCTGCCGCACGGCCGAAAATGGCTCGGAGTTTTTGGATCGTGTGTCGGACGAACTTGGTCTTGAGCTCGAGGTGATTGATCGCGAGACCGAGGCGTGCTTGGCCGCGACCGGCTGCACGCCTCTGATTGATCCCCATGCCGCAGGCGCTGTGCTGTTCGATATCGGCGGCGGTTCGTCGGAGCTCGTGCGCCTCGAACGCTCGCAGCGCAGCCGCTGCGGTCCGCCGTTGCCTCAGATCCGCGGCTGGATTTCCGTGCCGCACGGGGTGGTGACACTGGCAGAGCGCTATGGCGGCGTCACGGTGACGCGTGAATGCTACGACGCGATGGTTGTGGAAGTTGCCGACCTGATTGCTCCATTCGTGCGCGAGCACGGTGGCGACGAGGCCGAGGGGATTCACATGCTCGGGACATCGGGCACGGTCACGACCATCGCCGGTGTGCACCTCAACCTCAAGCGTTACGATCGCAATCGCGTGGACGGCTGCTGGATGAGTGCTGAAGAGATCAACGCTGTCGTCGAGCGATTGCTGACAATGAGCTATGAGGATCGTGTAGCGAGCCCTTGCATAGGCGCCGAGCGGGCCGATCTTGTTCTTGCCGGCTGTGCGATCCTCGAGGCAATCCGTCGTGCGTTCCCCTGCCCGCGTTTGCGTGTCGCCGATCGCGGGCTGCGCGAAGGCATGCTGGTGCAGATGATGCGCGAGGACGGCGCCTGGGGCGGTAACAGCCAGGCTGCTCCGTCGTGACACTGCGAGGCAAAAGCAACGGGCCGCGCCAGCTCAAAGTTCGGGTTCGCGGCGGCAAAAATCGCTCGCAGTCGTCAAAACTTTGGCTGGAGCGTCAACTCAACGACCCATACGTTGCGCGGGCGAAGCGCGAGGGCATGCGCTCCCGCGCCGCTTACAAGTTAATGGAGATCGATGATCGGGCGCATTTTCTAAGGAAAGGCGCGCGCGTGGTCGACCTCGGTGCGGCGCCGGGAGGCTGGAGCCAGGTCGCCGCCAGACGAGTGGGGGTCCCCGAACAGGGTCGCGTGGTCGCAATCGATATTTTGCCGATGGATCCGGTGCCTGGCGTCGACTTCGTCGGTCTGGATTTCCTCGACGAAAACGCGCCCGCTAAGCTCAAAGACATGATCGGCGGTCCGGTCGACATCGTGTTGTCTGATATGGCGGCGAACGCAACCGGTCACGCCAAGACCGATCATCTCAAGATCATGGCATTGGTGGAAGCGGCCGCGGATTTTGCCCGAGAGGTGC
>DASSSM010000434.1:0-3226 GCA_035708425.1 Pseudolabrys sp. | reverse complement strand
GCCGGCACTCCGAGCGGCTCGACCCCGAGCAATTGCAGCTCGCGCTCGAGGAACGCGAAATCGTGCGAGCCCCTATCCAGGCGGCAGCGGAGAAGGCCGAGGCCAGGCCGCGCCCGAGAACCGAGCCCGGCGCCCGCAAATCGCTGCCCGCGCATCTGCCGCGGGTTGAGGTCGTGATCGAACCGGCGACGACATTGTGCCCTTGTTGCGGCAAGACGATGCATGTGCTCGGCGAGGAGAGATCGGAGCGGGTCGACATCATTCCGGCGCAGCACCGCATTCTCGTCACCCGCCGCCCGAAATACGGCTGCCGCGCGTGCGCCGGCGCTGTCGTCCAGGCTCCGGCGCCGGAGCGCCTGATCCGCGCTGGCCTGCCGACCGAGGCGATGGTCGCGCATGTGCTGGTCAGCAAATACGCCTGGCATCTGCCGCTGTACCGACAGGCCCAGATCCTCTTGGCGCAAGGGATCGAGATTGACCGCTCAACCCTGGCATTCTGGGTTGGCTATGCCGCTGTCGAGCTGATGCCGTTGTGGCGGCGGCTGCGCGAAGTCCTCCTGGGTTCGCCCCGGCTGTTTGTCGACGAGACCCGCGCCCCGGTGCTCGACCCTGGCCGCGGCCGTACAAAAACTGGCTATCTCTGGTCGATTGCACGCGACGACAGCGCCTGGCAGGGCGATACCGGCCCGCCGGCTGTCGCCTACACCTACACACCAGGGCGCGGCGCCGAGCATGCGATCAATTTGCTCGCCGGCTATTGCGGCATCGTGCAGTGCGACGGCTATGCCGCCTACAAGCAGGTGGCCCGTCATGGCCGCGCCGGGAACGCCGTGATCCTGGCCTTTTGTTGGAGCCATTGGCGGCGGCGGTTTTACGAGATCGCCCGGGCCGGATCGGCGCCGATCGCCACGGAAGCGCTGCAGCGGATCGCCGGGATCTATAAGGTCGAGGCGCAAATCCGCGGCAGCAGCGCCGCCGCGCGGCGCGCGGTACGTCAGGCGCAAAGCAAGCCGCTGGTCAGCGAGCTGAAGACCTGGCTGCAAGCGCAGCTCGCGCGCGCCTCCGCCAAATCGGCGATCGCCGGCGCCATCCGCTACGGCCTCAATCACTGGGACGGGCTTGAACGCTTTCTCGAGGACGGCCGGATCGAGATCGACACCAACACGGTCGAACGTTCAATGAGACCGATTGCTCTCAATCGCAAGAATGCGCTCTTCGCCGGTCACGATACCGGCGCCGAGAACTGGGCCTGCCTGGCCTCGCTGATCGAAACCTGCAAGCTGAACCGCGTCGACCCGCACGCCTATCTCACCGACGTACTGACCAAACTCGTCAATCTGTGGCCGGCGGCGCGGATCGAGGAATTGATGCCGTGGGCGTGGTCCGGCACGCAAAGCAATGGCGGGCGGGCAGCATGACGGACGCGTTTACTTACGCCGAACTCGACGAGATCCTGCGCGGCACCGGTCACGCCGGCACGATCGGCATGAGCGCGATCGACGGTTTGATCGCCGCGCTCGTTACCGCCCCCAGCTTTGTTCACCCCGAGGAATGGATACCGCTGATCTTCGGCGGCCGGCAGCCGCCACTCGACGAGAACAGTCCCGAGTTGCGCGCTGTCAAAACGATCTTCAATCGCTACAACGAGGTCTCGGACATCCTCGCCGATCGACCGCAGCTATATCGCCCGATCTTCATGATCGACGATGGGGGCAGCATCGTCGCGCGCGACTGGGCGATCGGCTTTGCCCTCGGCATTGCATTGCGTCCCACAGAGTGGGGGGAGAGCATCCTGCTCACCAAGCACCGCCCGGCGCTGATCCCGATCCTGGTCTATTGCGAGGGCGAGCTCGACCTCTTGCCGGACATGACGGCCGCCGAGAAGCACCGGCGCCAAGCCACCGCGCACGAACAGATCGCCCAGGCCGTGGCGAGCACCCGCGACATCTGCAATCCCTACCGCGCTGCGAAAGCGCGCCGCCAACCAGCCAAACGACGCCGCTCGACCCGTCTGCGCCGATAGCCGCTCCGTGCCCCGCGCGACCGGTCAAGCCCCACCGCTCAGGGTGGCAGCGTTCCGCTTACGATAAGGGGTGAGGGGATTCCCAAAAGATGCCGGGATTGACAGCATCGGTTTGCCAAAACTGATCGTCAAAGCCGCTTCCGGAGAGCCCCCTCAATGGCCGTCGATATCACGGCGCTCTATTGCTGTCTCGATGACTTCTGCAAAGTGCTCGAAGACTGGGAAGCGCACCGGCTGATCCCGTCGCAGACAACACGGCAACGCACCGGCAAGCTCACGCGCTCTGAGATGCTGTTCATCATGGTGCTGTTTCACCTCTCGCCATTCAAGCATTTCAAGGTGTTCTACCGTTATGGGATCGGCCAGCAGCATCGCGCCTGCTTTCGTGAGCTTCCACATTACGACCGTTTCGTCAGCCTGATGCCGCGGCTGTTCGCGCCGTTGATGGTCCTGCTGCATAGCCTGAGCGGCGCACAGACCGGCATCTACTTCGCTGATTCAACCAAGCTTGCCGTCTGCCACAATCGCCGCATCCACCGTCACAAGGTCTTCGATGGTTTGGCCGCGCGCGGCAAGACCAGCATGGGGTGGTTTTTCGGCTTCAAGCTGCACTTCGTCATCAACCACAAGGGCCAGATAATGGCCTTGAAAATCACCCCCGGCAACACCGCCGACAGCACCGTGCTGGATGAGATGACCAAGCACCTGGCCGGCAAGCTCTACGCCGACAAAGGCTATATCGGTCAGAACCTGTTCAAGACACTCTGGCAGCGCGGCCTGCACCTCATTACTGGGATCCGCCGGAACATGCGAAACTACCCGATGCCCCTGGCTGACAAGATCATGCTGCGCAAGCGCTTCGTCATCGAAACCGTCCTTGATACCCTCAAGTCTGAGATGGCCCTTGAGCATTCACGCCACAGGTCGCCCGTGAACGCCATAGTCCATGTTCTCTCCTGCCTCGTCGCTTACGCTTTCAGACCCGGGAAGCCCTCCATCTCCCTCAACAACAAACATCTCCAGGCTTATCCGTAGTTGAGGTTAAGTGAGGCGGACTTGCCCTCATTGGCGCTGGCTCACGCTTGATGAGACGGATCGGCGAGGGGTTGTGGCGGTCAGGAAAAGGAGCGGTTTGGGAGAGCATCAGGATCTCTGGGGTGCTCACGCCGCGACGGCCTGACTGGCACCGCTTTCATTGTCGTT
>DASSSM010000433.1:0-7099 GCA_035708425.1 Pseudolabrys sp. | reverse complement strand
GGACGGGATCGAGATTGTCGATCCGCGCAGCGATGCCCGCCTCAAAAGTTACGGCGCGGCGCTTTCGCAGGCACGCGAGTCAATGACACCGGCCATGGCAACGCGCCTTGTCGGCAAGCCGCTTTATTTCGGCGGCATGATGGTGCGCCAGGGCGATGCCGACGCGATGGTCGCCGGCTGCGCCAACCCGACGCGGCGCGTGATCGAGGCGGGCCTGATGACGTGCGGTCTGGCGGAGAGCATTGCGCTGCCGTCGAGCTATTTCCTGATCCTCGTTCCGGATTTTCTCGGCAAGGGTCCGAAACCGCTGGTTTTCGCCGATTGCGCCGTCAATGCCGACCCCGGCGCGAGCGAGCTTGCGGATATCGCGATTGCATCGGCGCGCAGCGCGCAAGGGCTGCTCGGCGAAAAGCCGCGCGTCGCAATGCTCTCGTTCTCGACCAAAGGCAGCGCGCAGCATGCGCGGGTCGACAAGGTGCGCGAGGCGCTCGCCATCGTCCGGCAGCGCCAGCCGGATCTCGCGATCGACGGTGAATTTCAGGCGGATGCGGCCCTGGTGCCCGGCGTTGCCGAAAAGAAAGTGAGGGAGCCGAGCGCGGTCGCCGGGCAGGCCAACGTGCTCATCTTCCCCGATCTCGATTCCGGCAATATCGCCTACAAGCTCACGCAATGGCTGGGCGGCGCGCAGGCGATCGGGCCGTTCTTGCAGGGCTTTGCCAAGCCGATCAGCGACCTGTCGCGCGGCGCAAGCGTCGACGACATCGTCACGACCTGCGCCGTGGTGGCTGCGAGTTGACTCGTCATGCCCGCGCTTGTCGCGGGCATCCACGTCTTAGTTCATGCAAATTCAAAGACGTGGATGGCCGGGACAAGCCCGGCCATGACGGCGGAGAGTTCAACAGGAAAACCGGTTTCTGATTCCGGAAGGCCTCAATGCTTCCATTCCGGCGGCGGAACCGGCTTCCACGTCCGCTTGAGCTTTAGATCGTCGGCAATGGCATTGGCTGCGATGTAGCCGGCGGCACCGTTGATGCCGCCGCCATTGCCCGACGACGAACCGCAGAGATAGAGGCCTTCCACCGGCGTGCGCGAACCCGGCATCAACGGATGCGGCCGGTTGATGCCGAGCTGGTTGGGAACATAGGCGCCGACGCGCACCGCGCCCTGGCGCATGTTGGCGTTGAGCGTCTCCACGTCGAGCGGCGTGAACAGGTAGCTGCCGAGCAGATTGTCGCCTTCGAGATTCGAGGCGTAGATGCGCCAGTAGTCGAGAACCTTCTGCGTGTAGCCGGCGCGGTTGCGCTCCCATTCCTGCGGCGAGCCGTCGACCGAATATGGCGCGAACGGCCACCAGAACGCGCTGTGCTTCCCCGCCGGCGCGTAGCTTGGATCGAACTGGCTGTTGCAGGCGCCATTGCCCATCAGGATGCGGGGAAATTTCTTCGCGGCACAATCGTCGAAACAGCTTGCAACATCCTCGATGTGATCCATTCCGAAGAAGATGTTGTAGGCGCGCGACACATCGGGATCGAAGGCGGCGGCGCGGTACGCCGGCGGGTTCTTGAGCGCCAGGTGCAGCGTGACGAGGCTGTGATTGCCCCAGTGCCAGGCTTTCGCCTTCTCGCGCACCGGCTCGGGAAACAGCTCCTCGCCGGCCATTTGCACGGTGGCCGGAAAATCGATCGCGCTTGCCACGAATTTGCGGCCGTTGATGGTGCGGCCGTCGGCCAATGTCACGCCGGTGGCGCGGCCGCCGGCAACCTTGATGTCCTTCACGTCCGCGCCGGTGACGATTTCGCCGCCGCCGGCCTCGACGATGCGCGCGAGCGCAAGCGGCAGTGACACCGCGCCGCCGGCCGGCAGCGTGAAGCTCGCGATATTGGCGAAGATTGCGGGAAACACGATGCCGGCGCCGGGCACGTTCTCGGTGGTGATCACGTGCATGTATGACGTGAACAGCGTGCGGATGCGCTCGTCGACGAAATGCTTGCGCACGACGCTGAAGAGGTCGTGCTGCGCGTGCGAGAGTAATTCTTTTGCCTTTGGACCGCTCAGCCGGTCGAGGAGCGGCTCGCGCGGCATCGGCGCGTTGTAGAGACGCGACACCAAAAGCGGCCGCATTTCCTCGCAATAGGTGTGCCAGAGCGCCCGGTACGTCTCGGCATCCTGCTTTGAAAAGCGCGCCAGCGAAGCGCACGTCTTGTCCAGATCCTTGTAGACGACGATGGCGGTGCCATCGCGGAAGACTGCCGCCTGCTGCACCGGTGGCTCGATATACGAGAAGCCGAAACGATGCAGCTCGAGATCATTTAACAAGGGGCAGAGCCCTAATCCCATGAAGAAATTGGCATGCAGGTTGAGCTTGAACCCGGGGAGAATGCGCTCTTCCGTGCTGGAGCCGCCGCCGATCCGGCCATTGCGCTCGAGCACGGCGACGCGAAGGCCGGCACGGGAAAGATAGGCGGCCAGCGTCAGTCCGTTGTGACCAGCTCCGATAACGACGCCGTCGAAATCCGCCATGGTGCCCCCGGATTTAGCCTAGCTTCTGACCCCCAGCCCCTGCATGAACCGTTCGCGGATCTGCACCGGGTCCCGGTCGGTGGTCCCAACCGCCGGCTTGGCATCGATGCGCGCCGCAATCAGGCTCGGCCCTCCGCCCTTGAGCGCCGACGCAACCAGCTGGTCGAATTCGCTTTCATCGGCGGCCCAGGCGCTTTGGGCAATTCCGGCACCGCGCGCGATGGCGACCAGGTCGGCCGATGCCGCGCTCGCCGTCGGCTGCGAACCGGTGATCTGGTAGATACCGTTGTCCCACACCACGATGGTGAGGTTCTTGGGCGCGCGCTCGGCAACGGTCGCAAGGCAGCCGAGCTGCATGAGCAGCGAGCCGTCGCCTTCGAGCGCAATCACGTGCCGCTGCGGCTGTGCGATGGCGACGCCGAGCGCAATTGGGATCGTGAGCCCCATGCTGCCGAGCATGTAGAAGTTCTGCGGACGCTGGCCGCTGGCCCAGAGATCGAAATTGGCATTGCCGATGCCGCCGATGACGGCTTCTTCGTGCTTGAGCTGGCTGACGAGCCGCTTGGTCAGGTCGAAGCGATTCATCACCTTCGCGTTGTGCGCGCCGATGTTTGCTTTGCTGGTCATGGCTAACCCTCGAACACCTTGCCGCCGGTGAGCAGCGGCGAGAGAATGAAGGTGACCGGCGCCTGCGTCGCCACGGCCTGCTTGATCGAGCGATCGAGGACAAATCCGAGCTCGTCCTGGCGCGTGATGGTGACATTCTCGACCGCGAGCGAATTGAGCACCGGCCGCATGGTCTTGTAGACCAGCGCCTGCCCGAGATTGAACTCGCCGAGGGTGCCGCGCTCCGAAACAAAGATGAGCGCGGGAATTTGCGACGGCACCACCAGCGAGGCCAACGCGTTCGGAATGGTGCCGAAGCCGCTGGTCTGCATCAGGACAGCGCCGCGCAGGCCACCCATCCAGGCCCCCGTGATGATGCCGAGCGCTTCCTCCTCGCGCGTCGCAGCGAAGGTCGTGAAGAACTTGTCGGCGTGAAGCGCCGCGATCAGGGGCGTGAACACGCGGTCCGGAACATAGACGATGAGCTTGACGTCGTTGGCTTTCAGGCTCGCGCGGACAACCTCGTGCCAGGCGGCTGCTCGGGTGGTTTTGTCTGTCATGCGTGACCGGCGCCGTTGCCTTTGAATATCGTGAAAACTCGCGTCGGCGCCGCCGTCTCGCTGCGAGGCCATTGCTCCAATATTCACAAAAGCTTAGCCTAAGACAATTCACGGCGCTAATTAGAAAATATTGCCGAAAGTCAGGGGAGGACGATGAGCAAATTCAACGCACATTTTGCGCCGTCACGGCGCAGCATCATCAAAGGCGCGGGCGCGTTGGCGGCGGGCGTTGCCGCGCCGGCGTTTCTGCGCGTGCGCTCGGCCTACGCCGCATATCCCGAGCGACCGGTCAAAATCGTTGTTGCCAACACACCTGGCGGACCATCCGACATTGTCGGCCGCATCACCGCTGCGGCGCTACAACAATCGACGGGCGGAACATTCATCATCGAAAACATCGGTGGCGCCGGCGGCAATATCGGATTCGGAAACGCAGCGCATTCTACGCCGGATGGCTACACGATCCTGCTCGCAACCAACGCATGGTCCGTCAACGTCAGTCTTTACGCCAAGATTCCGTATGACCCGCTCAATGACTTCGTGGGCGTGAGCGAGCTCGCGACTTCGCCAAATACGTTCGTGGTCCAGTCCAGCCTGCCGGCAAAGACCATGCAGGAGTTCGTCGCCCTCGCCCGGGCCAATCCGGACAAGTTCAATTGCGCGACGCCGCCGATCGGAACCACGCCCCAGATACAGCTCGAGGTCCTGAAGATCCGCGAGAAACTGCCGAAGCTGGAAAACGTGGTTTACAAGGGCGGCGGGGATGCGATTCAGGCCTTGCTGAGCGGAACCGCGCAATTGAGCTCCGGCTCTCTCCCGCCTGCGGCGCCCCACATCAAGGCGGGCACGTTACGCTGCCTCGCGGTCACCGGCGAAACCCGTTGGCCGGACTTGCCCGACGTGCCGACCATGCAGGAGGCCGGCTACAAGGATTTTGTCTTTGCGACCGATACGTTCCTGCTGGCCCCGGCGAAGACGCCACCGGAAATCGTAAGCTGGCTTGAGAAGGAGACGCTCAAGGTTCTCGGCACCGCTGAAATGAAGGAAAAACTTTACAAGTCCGGCTTCCAGGTCCGGGCCAAAGGCGCAAAGGACGTCTGGGCGCGCGCGACCAAAGAAATTACGATGTTCAAAGAGATCATCGATCAGGCGGGAATCAAAAAACTCTAACCTTTGTCATTCCGGGGTGCGAGCGCAGCTCGCAAACCCGGAATCCAGACGCGAATTCGGTGCAGGCGTCTGGATTCCGGGTTCCGGCCGTTGGCCGGCCCCGGAATGACCAATTCGACTGGAGTGATCGTGCAGATCAAGACAATCGAGCCGATCGCGGTCAGTTTGCCGATGCGCAAGCCGGTCATCATGGCGGGCGAGGAAGTCCGCCGCGCCGACAACGTTCTGGTGCGCATCGAAAGCGACAACGGGCTCGTCGGCTGGGGCGAGGCCGCGTCCGCGCCGGTGATGACGGGCGACACGCTGGAGAGCATCGTCTCGGCCGTACATTATCTATGCAGCGCGCTGCGGGGCCGTGATCCCGCCGATATCGCCGGAGCGCTGGCCGCGATGGACGGCCGCATGTATGGCAACCACGGCGCCAAGGCCGCGATCGAGATTGCCCTGCACGATCTGGCCGGGCGCGCTTCGGCGAAGCCCGTGCACGCATTGCTCGGCGAAAAAAAGCGCAGCCGCATTGCGCTCCTGGGCGTGATCGGCGGTGGCGATCTTGAAGGTGACCTGCGGGACGCCGCGAGCAAGAAAAGCGCCGGCGTGACCGCCTACAAGATCAAGGTCGGCATCGACACACCCGAGAATGACGCTGCGCGAACGCGAGAGATCTGCAAGGTGCTCGGCGGCGGCATGCTCATCTCCGCTGACGCCAACCAGGGTTACAGCGTCGAGCAGGCGCTCACTTACGTGCGCGCCGTCAACGGGTCGGGCCTCGATTTCTTCGAGCAGCCGGTCGCGGCGAATGAGCTCGCGGGCATGGCAAAGGTCGCCGCCGCAACCGGTATCGCCATCGGCGCCGACGAAGGTATTCACTCGCTCGACGACATCCGCCGTCACCACGACAGCAAGGCCGCACGCGGCGTCAGCCTCAAGGCGATCAAGCTCGGCGGCATCCGCGCCGTGACCAAGGCCGGCGAGCTCTGCGACCGGCTCGGCATGAGCGTGAACATTTCGTGCAAGACGGGAGAATCGAGCGTCGCCTGCGCGGCGGCGCTCCACGTTGCGTCCGTCATCCCCAATATCGGCTGGGCGCTGACGCTGACCCATCTTGGGTTGGCCGACGACATTGCGAAAAGCCCGTTGCAGACCGGCAAGGGTTTTGCAGAAAGCCTCGACCGTCCGGGCCTTGGCATCGAGGTGGACGAAGACCGTGTTCGCCGTCACCGCGTGCAGATTGCGGCACGGAGCGTCGCCTAGATTTTACTCAACGGTTCGAATCTTGGCCCGCCACGACGCCGGATGGGTCGGGTGCGATCAGCCCAAACAAACCGTTATCGATTGTTCGACGCCTGGAGCAATCTCGTGCCGTCGTTGCGCACGTCGCGCGGCGTCACGCCAAAAGCTCGTTTGAACGAACGATTGAAATAGGACAAATCACCAAAACCCGCATCATAGGCGATCGCCCCAACCGGATTTTGCGCAAGCCGCGGCTCGGTCAACATGCGGTGGGCACGGCAAAGTCGCTGGGACAGCAGAAATTCCGAAAACGTCGTCCCTTCACTCTCAAAAAGCCGCTGCAAATTGCGCGGCGTGAGCCCGAGATGAGTGGCTACCGCGCCGACCGAAAGGTCGCGTCGGTTACTGTTCTCCATGATGTACGACTTTGCCATTCGCAAGCGGGCGGCCGGTATTGCGCGTCCCGCCGCCACGCCGTCGCGCGCCGCGCCAAGCGAAAGCGCGACGAGATCGTGCAAATGATTAACCGCGGTTCGCGGGAACTCCGGCGTCGCCAATGCGAGGTCATTGAACAACGGGGCTGCATACCCTGCCAGCAGTTTGAGCGCGCCCGTATTGTGCGGAACGACCTGCATGACGACGTCGTCGACGTAGGCGATCATCGTCGACAGGATCGATCGCGGGATACGAAACGAGAGCGCGCCGCCATACGTATTGCGATCGAATACTTTCAATTCGCTTGCACTCATCAGCAGCGCATCGCCCTCGCGCAATTCAACATTGCGGCCACGAGCGTTGACCGTGGTCTGGCCTGTCTGATTGATAATGAAAACGAGATCGCCGTTGCCATCGGCCAGGTACTCGCGCGTTCGGATGATGCGTACAGGTGAACTCGCGGTCGACATCACCCGCGCGCCGGGCAAGTCACGCGCCAGGATCGAGTATTCCAGCCTCGCGTCGCCGATCGGCTCGATATCGAGCTTCATGATCACCCGGCAGCAATGATCACGCCA
>DASSSM010000432.1:0-4616 GCA_035708425.1 Pseudolabrys sp. | reverse complement strand
AGAAGGCCCATAAGGTCGGCGAAGGTGACGAACCACCCGTGACCGCCGCCGTGACCTGCTTCCTTACGTCTCGCCATCCTATGCCTGCAAACGCGCCGCGCTAAGCGGGTACGGTCTCCGCTTCTTCCCCTTCATCCGCTTCGGTATGGCGATGCTTTTCGGGCAAATAAGCGAGTAGCATCTCGCGCACGAGGGTCGGACTCTTGGCTTCGCGTATCATCAGGATTCCGTCGATGATAAGCGTGCGGTTGATCTCCTCATCGACGAGCTTGAGGTGCAGCTTGTCGGCGATCGGCAGGCACAGGAGGTTCGCCACCGCCGCTCCGTAGAACGTTGCAAGCAGCGCAACAGCCATGAATGGGCCGAGTATCGAGGGATCGGTCATGTTGGCGAACATCTGCACCATGCCGATCAGTGTTCCGATCATCCCGAAAGCCGGGGCGCAGTCACCGACTGCGCGGTAGATTTTCTGTCCTTCATCGAGATGGGTTAGAAAATTATCGCGATCCCGCTCGAGGTTGTCGCGAATGAAATTTCCGTCATAGCCATCGGCAACGAAGCGGACGCCTTTGGCAAGGAATGGGTCATCGATCTCGACCTTTTCGAGCCCTATTGGGCCCTGCTTTCGTGCAACTTCGGCCAGACCGGCGATTTCATCCACCAGGTCGCGCTGACTCATACGCCGCAGGGTGAAGGCGAATTTGGCGCCGAGGGGAAGCCCGTGAAAGATCGAAGCCAGCGGGAAGCGGATGAGTGTTGCGGCAAATGATCCGCCGAAGATCACGATCGCGGCATGCATGTCGGCGAACATGCGCAGATCGCCGCCGAGCAGGATCAGCGTTGCAAGGACGCCCGCGCCGGCCAGGAGTCCAAGACCTGTCGAAATATCCATTACGAACCCACCCAACGCCCACAACGTGCCAGGGCGAACAGCCAAAGCAGTTCCCCCACGTCGACCCTAGACTGGCGCTGTTAAGAGGCGGTAAAGGCTAACCGATGGTGAAAGAAAAACGGCCGGAATGGGCCATCAGCCCGTGACCCTGCGGCAAAAAGCTGCAAAACTTGTTGGAAACAGGCGGTAATGCCCAATGGTCCGGCACCGGACCTCTCAAAAAAGTCAAAGGAGTTGCGACCCATGCGAGAAATCGGCCATTTCATCGGTGGCAAGACGGTAAAAGGGGGCTCCGAACGCTTTGGCGACGTTTTTGATCCCAATACCGGGGAGGTTCAGGCAAAGGTCGCGTTGGCAAAGCATTCGGAGGTCGAGCACGCGATCGCGAATGCGCAGGCTGCCCAGCCGGCCTGGGCGGCCACGAACCCGCAGCGGCGCGCGCGGGTGATGTTCAAGTTTCTCGAGCTTGTCCAGAAGGAATTCGAACCACTCGCCAAGCTTCTGTCGTCGGAGCACGGAAAAACCATCCCCGATGCGCGGGGCGACATTCAGCGCGGCGTCGAAGTGGTCGAATTCGCCTGCGGCATTCCGCACTTGTTGAAAGGCGAGTTCACGGAAGGAGCTGGACCAAGTATCGACATTTATTCCGTCCGCCAGCCACTTGGAGTCGTCGCCGGCATCACGCCGTTTAATTTTCCGGCAATGATCCCAATGTGGAAATTTGCGCCGGCGATTGCGTGCGGCAATGCCTTCATTCTTAAGCCGTCGGAGCGCGACCCGTCGGTTCCGATACGCCTTGCGGAATTAATGATCGACGCCGGCCTCCCTGCTGGTGTGCTCAACGTTATCAATGGCGACAAGGAAGCCGTCGACACGCTTCTCACCGACCCGCGCGTCATGGCTATTGGCTTCGTCGGGTCTTCGGCAATCGCCGAGTACATCTATTCAACCGGTTGTGCTCACGGCAAACGCGTCCAATGTTTCGGCGGCGCAAAAAACCATATGATTGTGATGCCTGACGCCGACATGGATCAGGCCGTCGACGCTCTCGTCGGTGCGGGCTACGGCTCGGCCGGCGAGCGCTGCATGGCGGTTTCGGTCGCCGTTCCTGTCGGCAAGAAGACAGCCGACATTCTGGTCGAAAAGCTCATCCCGCGCGTCGAAAGCCTCAAGATTGGCCCGTCCAGCGATCCACAAGCTGATTACGGGCCGCTTGTGACGAAAGCCCACCTCAACAAAGTGAGGGACTACGTTGATCTCGGCGTGAAGGAAGGCGCCAAACTCCTGGTCGATGGCCGCGGTTTCAAGCTGCAAGGCTACGAAAACGGCAACTTCATGGGCGGGTGCCTGTTCGACGACGTGAAACCGAACATGCGGATCTACAAAGAAGAAATCTTTGGACCCGTCCTTTCGGTCGTGCGCGCCAAGGATTACGACGAAGCGGTGCGTTTACCCTCAGAACACGAATACGGCAACGGCGTCGCCATTTTCACCCGTGACGGCGACACGGCGCGCGATTTTGTCAACAAGGTGCAGGTCGGTATGGTCGGCGTGAATTTCGCGATTCCGGTCCCTCTCGCCTATCACACGTTCGGTGGCTGGAAGCGTTCCGGCTTCGGAGATCTCAACCAGCACGGCCCCGACTCGATCCGCTTCTACACGAAAACCAAAACCGTGACTTCACGCTGGCCGACCGGCACGAAGGAAGGCGCGGAATTCGTGATCCCCACGATGAAGTGAGTCCGATTGACGGATGGCTCGCGTCAGGACAACTCCCGGAATTCTTGTTGTCCTGACGCTGACAGCCTGCGCGGGCGACCGGGTCCCTCTTGAATCGGCCCCGACGCAAAAAGACCTCACCATTCCCGGCCGATGGATTTTGTCGACTGCAAACGCGCCCAGCTGCGGGCTGGAATTCGGCGGCGCCGCGAGCGGCCGCACCGGATCTGTCTCACCGGATGGAGGTTGCCCCGGAAAATTCTACACGAGTCGGCGCTGGTCGGTGGACGACGGTGCGATAACGATCACCGATGCCGAAAACCAGCCGCTGGCCCAATTCAGGCTGATTGGCGACCGTTATGAAGGACAGTCCACAAGCGGTACGCCGATGACTCTTTCACGCTAGAAACACCAAGATCGGGAAATCTAATGGCTGAGTATCAACTCTATTGCTTCGCCCAGTCCGGCAACGCCTATCGCGCTGCGCTTATGCTCAATCTGATCGGTGCCGATTGGGAGCCGATCTGGGTTGATTTTTTCGGAACCATGCCACAGCGGACACCCGAATTCCGGACCGACGTCAACGAAATGGGCGAGATGCCGGTACTCGTCCACGGGAAAAAGAAACTCTCGCAATCGGGTGTCATCCTGACCTACCTCGCCCGGCGTACCGGAAAATTCAAACCGAAGGATGAGGACGAAGAGCTTGAAGCTCTCCGCTGGATGATTTTCGACAACCAGAAGGTGAACGGCTTTCTCGGTCCATTCCGCTTTCTGAAAAACTTCGCCAAGCCTCCGGGCGATCCGGCAGTGCTTGCCTTTCTGAAAGGACGTATCGACGGCAACCTTGCCATCGTGAACAAGCGGCTCACCGGCCGCCAATATCTCATCGGTGACAGGCCAACGATCGCCGACGTTTCAATGGCCGGCTACTTGTACTATCCGGCCGAAGAATTTGGATTTGATATCGCGAAGGATCACCCGGCGATCGGTGCGTGGCTCGACCGGATGAAGGCGCTACCAGGGTGGAAGCATCCTTACGATTTGATGCCCGGGTATCCGCTCGGGAAAGGTTGATTTCAGTTCAGCCGTGACGGCCGATCGTCCGCGGCGTGACCATCCCCGCCAGGCGTGAATGCCGTCGCCTCGGCTGTGCTAGCCGCCGCGGCAGCCGCGTCCTTGCGCTGATACTCCCGATACGACAACCAGCTCAGTGGCAAACATGCGAGATAGGCAACCGTGCCGATGGTCAGCACGGGCCACGGATAGCTGAGCAGCAAAGCGAAGAACAAGACGACCAGCACGAAGACGGGCAGTACCATCTCAGGCGGCACCCGCTTGCCGACACGTTTCCCCGAAAACACGGGAAGCCGGGAAACCATCAGCAGTGCGATTGCCAAAGTGTAGAAGAATGTCAGCCAGGCAGTGATGAGGCCATCCGAAACTCCGAGAAGGCTCAGATAGATCGGAAGCATTACCGTGATGGCGCCGGCAGGCGCAGGAATGCCGGTGAAAAAATTACCAGCCCATACCGGCTTGTTTGGATCATCGATCATCACATTGAACCGCGCGAGCCGCAGTCCCGCGCAGATTGCAAAAACCAGCGCGGCGATCCATCCCGCTGACTTGATGTCGTGCAATCCCCAGAAATAGAGAATGATCGCGGGCGCAACGCCGAAATTCACAAAATCGGCAAGGCTGTCGAGCTCGGCGCCGAAACGGGACGTGCCCTTGAGCATGCGGGCGATGCGTCCGTCAATTCCATCAAGCAAGGCGGCAAGCACGATCGCCGCAAGCGCTAATTCAAGCTTGTTCTCGACGGCAACGCGGATCGCTGTGAGACCCGCGCACAACGCTAGCAACGTGATCAGATTGGGAAGCAAAGTGCGCACCGGAATCGCCTTAAAGCGGCGACGGAACGGTGGCGGCGCAGGGTCGATGGGCTGGAAGACCATCGTAATAATATAGTCCAGCGGCTCCGTGGACGCTACGGCACTTAAGGTGC
>DASSSM010000431.1:0-6902 GCA_035708425.1 Pseudolabrys sp. | reverse complement strand
CCGGCTCGGCTTCGACCGCGGTGTCCTTGTGCAGCCGAGCGCCTATGGCCGCGACAATCGCGCCATGCTCGATGCGCTAACGCGCGTCCCGTCACGGTTGCGCGGCGTCGCCGTCGGCGGCGCCGAACTTAATGCGTCGACCTTGAAGCAATGGCACGCGGCCGGCGTGCGCGGCTTGCGGGCAAATGAATTCCGCCGCGACGGCAAGCCCTACTACCAAAATGGCGTGACGCTTAAGGAAGTGCAGCCGCTGCTGCCCGCGATAGCCGAGCTGGGATGGCATCTGCAGCTGTGGATCGACACGCGCGACCTCCCCGACCTGCTGCCGGCGCTCGCCAAGGTTACGGTGCCGATTGTCGTCGATCATATGGGCCGCATGGAGTACCATCACGGCACAAGCCATCCCGGCTTTCAGGCGCTGCTGCGCGGCGTCGGAGAAGGTCGGCTCTGGTCGAAATTGTCGGGCACCTACCGGCTCGGCGCCACGGCGCCGGACTACGAGCAAGCCCGGCCGTTCCACGACGCCCTTGTCGCCGCCAATCCGCGCAATCTTGTCTGGGGAACCGACTGGCCGCATCCGCGCCCGGAAGGGCCGGCGCCCGACGCGGCGCGGCTGCTCGATGTTTTTCGCAAGTGGACGACGCCCGCAAATCAGCAGGCGATCCTGGTCGACAACCCGGCGCGGCTCTACGACTTTTGACGGACCATCATTCGAAATTCTGCAACATGGCCTCGCGCATAAATTTCGGTATTTCCGCCAGATCGCCGCTGCCGTAACCATTGGCCACTGCTGCTGACAACGAAGCGAGCGTGCCAGCCGTCAACGGCATCGGCACTCCGCTCAGCGCCCCCGCCGCGACCGCTGACATAATGTCTTTCCTTAGCGTGCGGATATCGAGTGTCATTTCCGGTTTTTCACCTTTCATCACGCCAATCTTGTTTTTCATCCATCCGCTCGCATAGGGCGCTTCCTGCAACACATCCAGCATCTGGTCGAGCGTCAGGCCATGCTTGGCGCCAAGGGCAAGCGATTCCGCCAGAGCCTGGATGTAGGCGCCAAGTCCCAAATTGACGGCGAGCTTCATCGCATATCCGCTGCCGTTCGGTCCCATGTGCACGATACGACGCGTCATTTTTTCTAGCACCGGCTTCGCCCGTTCGAGATCCTCGGCGCGGCCACCCACCAAGGCGACGAGCTTGCCCTCTTTGACCTGTGGAATCGTACCGAGCACCGGCGATTCAATGAGGCGTCCGCCCGCACTCTCAACGAGCGGCGCAAGTTCATGCCCGGTCATGGGCCGCAACGTGCTCATCTCAATGAAAAGCTTGCCTGCCACATTGCCCTTGAGAAAGCCTTCCGCTCCCCGGAAAATGCGGCGCACGCCGTGGTCCTCGGTAATAATCGAGATGATTATTTCTGACTCGGCAGCAATGGCACGCGGATTGGCCGCAATTCGCAAACCACCACTCGCCAAGGCCTTGTTTCGCTCGGCATTGACGTCCCAACCAACCACGTCAAACCCCTGCTCGCGCAACCGTTGGGACATCGCGCTGCCCATTCGACCGAGTCCAACAAGCCCGATTTTCATAATGTGATCTCCCTTATTGCAACGCACGGTCGTGGCGCACGAGTACACCGCGCAGTTGGCAGCACGATGTTTGACAGTGTTCCTTGCTGGGATAGTCTGTATCGTCTCAATGTTACTAGCAATCGTGCGGCGCAGAGAAAAACAACAGCCGCTGTCCCTGGGGAGGGCGTCATGAAAATCCGTGTTCGACTAGCGGCAATCGCGATTGTTTTGTCGGCCGCATCTGCCGCGCTTGTTATGCCCGCGCGTGCCGCTGAATACACTTTGAAATGGGCCGTCGTCACACGCGGCGACATGCAGGAAAAATTCGGTCACAAGCTCGCCGAGATTCTGCCGAAAGCCACCAACGGTCGCGTCGAGGTCAAGGTATTTCCCGGCGGCCAGCTCGGAAGTCCGGCCGCCATGATCGAAGGCCTACAGCTCGGCACAGTCGAGGGCTACGAAAACCCAGCGGATTTTTTCGTGGGCGTCGATCCGCGTTTCGGCGTGTTCAGCATTCCATTTCTTTTCCGCGACACCGCACAAGCCAATAAGGTTCTTGCTGACCCTGAATTCAACGACTTCGTCATGAAGATGGCAGAGGCCAAGGGACTCGTCGGGGTCAATCTCGCGGTTGCGGCTGAATCACTCTACTTCGGCGCCAAGAAACCGTTGCGGCATCTCGACGATTTCAAGGGCATGAAACTGCGCGTCAACGCCACGCCGGCGGAGCGGGCCCGCATGGGCGCGCTGGGCGCGACCGCAGTGCCGATGGGCTTGCCGGAAATGATCACCTCCCTGCAAAACGGCGTCATCGACGGCACGATGAGCGGCATGTCGATTTACACAAATTTCAACCTGCAGAACGTCGGCAAGACACTCCTCGAGACGCACGACACCCTGCTCGTCTCGTACGGAGCTCTGAGCAAGGCCTGGCTGGACAAGCTGCCACCGGATCTCAGCAAGATCATTGTTGAGGAGGCCCGCAAGCTGCAACCTTGGGCCCGGCAGACCGCCGTCGACGAGGTCGCCGCGTTGCGCAAGGTCTGGACCGAACAGCGTGGCGGCGAGATCGTCACGCTGCCTGCCGCTGAGCAGGCCGAGCTTGAGAAGCGCCTGAAGCCGATCGGCGCCGACGTCACCAAGAGCGACCCGTCGCTGAAGGCCTTCTACGACAAGATCCAGGAAATCGCCAAGAAATACTGACGCGAACGCCAAATAGTTCGGCGCGCCTCACCCCGATGGGGCGCGCCGGGGTTTCTCGGGCCTCCGATTCGGGCGACGCGGTTCAGGCCCCGACGCATGATAACGCGACGACGCGGAGCCTGAGTCTTGATATGAGCACTGGCCAGAAACAATCGAAGTCCAAGCAAATTGAAGAAATTGTTTTTATCAGGGTGCCGCATATTGTTGCCGGCATCCTGTTTTTCGTCGCCGCCGCCATCAACTTCATCAACGTGATCGCACGTTACGTGTTTTCCGACCCGGTTTTCTGGGCTGAGGAGGTCTTGATCTTCCTTGTCATATGGGCGGTGTTTGTAGTCGCCGGTTCGATCACCTACCGAGGCGACCACCTGAATATGGACCTTGTCTATTCAGGCATGAGTCCATTCTGGAAGCGGGTCATCAATATCGCCATCGCACTGACCCTCGTTGTCTGCACAGTTTTTACGGTCATGCAATCCTGGAAGGTGATCGCACTCCACTATCGCAATCACGGGGTCACTGCCGGTACCGATATCCCACTTGTCATACCGCATGCCGCGCTGCTGTTCGGGTTCAGCTTTATGGCGTTGGCCGCGATTTTGCGCATACGTTCCTATATCACCGGCAAGTTCGACTGACAGGGCGCCATCAATGTACTGGGTCATGGCTATTCTGCCCTTCGTCCTCCTGATGTTGGGCTTCCCTATCTTCCTTTTGCTGCTGGCCACTTCGCTCGTGATCCTGCTCGGCTTTTTCGATCTGCCGATGGCGGTGGTGCATCAGAATATCTTCAACAGTCTGAACAAATACGCCCTGCTGGCAGTCCCGTTCTTCATTTTTGCCGGCGATCTGATGTCGCGTGGCGGCATCTCGGCCCGGCTGCTGCGTTGGGTCGCATCGATGGTCGGCGGATTTCGCGCGCATATACCGATGACATCGCTCGGGTTCGCTGCAGTGTTCGGCGCCATTTCGGGCGTTACGACGGCTGCCACCGCTGCGATCGGCACCCTCACCTATCCGCGCATGCGTCAGGCTGGCTACAGTGAGCGCTTCGCTTCTTCGCTGATTACCGCCGAAGGCGCCCTCGACAATCTAATTCCTCCTTCAATTGCAATGATCATCTATGGCATCGCGGCGGATACATCGATCATCCAGCTATTCGCTGCGGGGATCGGGCCGGGCCTTTTACTGGCGGGAATGTTTGGATTCTACATCTATTACCACTCCTGGCGGGTTGGAATCATGGAATCCGGCAAATTCTCGTTCAGAGAATTCCTGCTCGCCACACGGGACGGCGTGTGGGCGATCGGCGCCATCGCGATCATCTTCGGCGGCATCTATTCGGGCGTATTTTCGCCGACCGAGGCAGCCGGCATCGCCAGTGTCTACGCGATCTTCGTCAGCTATTTTGTCTATCGGGAAACCACATTGCGTGAGATCTTCGAAACCGGCGCGCGCGCGATGTACCTGACCGGTCTGATCTTCATCATCGTCTCAGTCGCAGGCCTCTACGCCTGGCTGCTGACCATCAGCGGCATTGCGCAGGACACCGTCGCCCTTATCAGCGGATTGCATTCCGAGCGTTGGGTTGTCCTGCTCGTAATTAATGCTTTCCTGTTGTTCGTGGGCTGCTTTCTTGATCCAGCCTCGGCGCTGATCATGTTGACGCCACTGCTTGCGCCCGTGGCGGCTTCGCTCGGCATCGATCCCATCCATTTCGGCGTAATCGTGGTGATGAATCTGACAATCGGCACGTTTCATCCGCCCTTTGGCCTGAACATCTTCGTTTGCCAGGCGCTGTTCAAAACGCCGTCGCGAGAACTCTACCTTGGCCTGATACCCTTTGTGACGATCGCGGTGCTGGCGTTGATGCTCGTCACTTATATTCCCGGCATTTCGCTCTGGATCATGCGCTTGCTTGCCTGAACCTGCGAGCTGATGGTCTACCCCGCGAACGAAATGGCAATTTTGCCAAAATGCTTGCCGCTCTGCTGGTAGAGGTAGGCCTCCTTGGCGTCGGCAAAACTGAATACTCTATCGATTGCCGGTTTGACCCTGTGCAGTGCCACCGCCTTGTTCATAGCGGCGAACATGTCGCGTGAGCCGACATGAATCCCCTGCAGACGGATCGCCTTTCGGTTGATCATTCTTGGATTGATCGCGCCCGCGCCGGCAAGCGCGCCAATCACGCAAATCGTTCCGCCTGGTCGCACCGCATTCATTGACCGTTCGAGCGTCCCAGCGCCCCCGACTTCGATGACCAGATCAACGCCGGCACCGCTGGTCTGTTTGAGAATGTCCTGATCCCAATCCGGTTGGCTGCGGTAATTGATCAGTGCGTCAGCGCCGAGCGCGCGCGCCCGAGCGAGCTTTTCGTCGCTGCCCGATGTGAGATAGGTGTAGGCGCCATGCATTTTGGCAAAGGTGAGCGCAAAGCAGGACACGCCGCCGGTGCCCAAGATTGCGACACTCTCACCGGCCTTGATGTGCGCTGTTTCAACCACCGCGTTCCAGGCTGTAAGCGCCGCGCAAGGCAGCGTCGCTGCCTCTTCGAAACTCAAGTGATCGGGAATTTTGATCGCGCCAGTCTCGTTAAGCAGCGCATAATCCGCCAGCACGCCGTCGACCATGCCGCCGAGCGAATTCCGCGATGCATCGGGCGAAATGCGGCCGCCTGTCCAATTGATGAAAAACGTACTGGTCACGCGATCGCCCGGCTTGAATTGCGTCACGCCCGGACCAATGGCAGTGACTTCGCCAGCACCATCGGACAGCGGGATCACCGGGAATTTGGTGTAGCCGTAAACCCCCTTGATGACACCCTGATCGCGATAATTCAGGGCTGCGGCACGCATGCGGACGAGGATCTGTCCATGACCGGGCTGCGGCTCCGCACGCGCGCTATTGATCACCAATCCGTCAAGACCGGTGGTATCGCGCACCTCATAGGCCTTCATGCTGTCTCCGTGTGGGTCTCAAGCATGCCGGCAACATTATTGAGCGCGCTACGCAGGTTGCCAAACATGGTGATGCCTTCGGCCAGGGCCTTGCGCTGCACGGCATGACCCCGGGCCCCGGGTAGCCGCGGTGGTGCCTCGCCTTCCATGGGCTTTGCTTTGCCGATGACGTCGGCGATGTGCGCCACGCGCGCACCGTAGCGTTCGCTGCCGGAAAACCCGTCAGGATTGAGCACCAGAAAGAATTGACAGATATTGCTGGGCCGCTTGACCATATTTTCGTAGGTAACCTGGAAGCCCGGCTCACCGTCGGACAGCGCGCTGCAAAGAATCTCGACCATCAGCGCGAGCGCGTAGCCCTTCGGGCCGCCGATCGGCAGCAGCGAGCCCTTCACGGCCACCGCGGGATCAGTCGTGGGCCGGCCGCTTGGGTCCAGCGCCCAGCCTTCCGGAATGGTTTTTTGTCCGGCCGCGAGAGCATGGCGAATGCGCGAGCGCGCAACCATCGCCGTTGCCATGTCAGCAATCACCGGATCGGCATTGGGCACTGGAAAAGCCGCTCCGATTGGATTGGTCCCAAGCAGACCTTCGGTGCCGCCGGTCGGCGCAATCGCCGGCATGGCATTCGTGAAGGCCAGTCCGATCAGGCCTTGAGCCGCGGCGCGATCGGCGTAATAGCCGGCGGCACCGAAGTGGCTGCTGTTACGCACAGCGACGGCGCCCAGCCCCATTTGCTCTGCCATGCCGATCGCCATATCGGTCGCGCGCTGGCTCGCTACCAGCCCAAGACCGTTATCGGCATCAAGTACCGCGCAACATGGCATCGCGTGCTTGGTTGCAAAGGCCGGTCGCGCCTTGATCGTGCGGTCAAGCAGACCGCGGACATAAAGCGGCAGATGCACAACGCCATGCGAATCCGACCCATGCATTTGCGCCCATAGCGCAACTTCCGCAGCGGTTTCGGCCTCCGCACGAGGAAGGCCACAATGCTCAAAGACGTCGCAGACCAGCCGTGAAAGCTCCTGCGGACTCACATGCTCACCGGCAGCAATCTTGCGCAGCCGGTCCGTCAACTTGGTGATATCTGTCATAACGATCGTCACTTTGGCGCCGCGCCGGGAAAGAAGGTCTCGGCGTTGCGATGGAATACCTTTTCGTAGACCTCTTCCGT
>DASSSM010000430.1:0-6085 GCA_035708425.1 Pseudolabrys sp. | reverse complement strand
ATGCCGGAACTGGTGGCCGCGTTCCATTCGCTGGTCGGCATGGCGGCCGTGCTGGTCGCGGCGGGCGCCTTCTACGCGCCGGCGGCCTTCGGTATCGGCACTCAGGGGCGCATTCACGCGCAAAGCCTGATCGAAATGTCGCTTGGCGCCGCGATCGGCGCCGTCACATTCACCGGTTCCGTCATCGCGTTCCTGAAGCTGTCCGGGCGCATGAGCGGCAAGCCGATCACGCTGCCGGGACGTCACATCATCAACCTCGCGCTCGCTGCCGCACTCATCTTCTTCATCTATGGCTTTTTCGTCTCGCAGAGCGCGCTGGACTTCTGGATTATCGTCGCGTTGTCGCTCGCGCTCGGCATCCTGATCATCATTCCGATCGGCGGCGCCGACATGCCGGTCGTGATCTCGATGCTCAATTCATATTCGGGGTGGGCCGCCGCCGGCATCGGCTTCACGCTCGGCAACTCAGCGCTGATCATCACGGGGGCGCTGGTCGGCTCTTCGGGCGCGATCCTGTCCTACATCATGTGCAAGGGGATGAACCGCTCGTTCATCTCGGTCATCCTCGGCGGCTTCGGCGGCGAGACCGCCGGCCCAGGCGCCGGCGCGGAGCAGCGCCCGGTCAAGCTCGGCTCGGCCGAGGACGCCGCCTACATCATGAAGAACGCGTCCAAAATCATCATCGTGCCCGGCTATGGCATGGCGGTCGCCCAGGCCCAGCATGCGCTGCGCGAAATGGCCGACAAGCTGAAAAAGGAAGGCGTCGAGGTTAAATACGCGATCCATCCGGTCGCGGGCCGCATGCCGGGCCACATGAACGTGCTGCTGGCCGAAGCGAACGTGCCTTACGACGAGGTGTTCGAGCTCGAAGATATCAATTCAGAATTCGCGCAGGCCGATGTCGCTTTCGTCATCGGTGCAAACGACGTCACCAATCCGGCGGCGGAAGACGACAAAACATCGCCGATCTACGGTATGCCGGTGTTGCAGGTGTGGAAGGCGGGCACGGTGATGTTCATCAAGCGCTCGCTCGCGTCCGGCTATGCTGGAATCGACAATCCCTTGTTCTATCGCGACAACACGATGATGCTTCTTGGCGACGCAAAGAAGATGACCGAGAGCATCGTCAAGGCGATGTAGCGCGCTGGCAACCGCATACCCGACTGATTCAAATTTGAAATGCCGCGCATTCCCCGCATTAACCGGCGGAAGGAATCATTTGGCAAATTAACGCTGCGACGTCTGGCGGCTGCGCCACAACAATGTTTTATGCAGACCGCAATCCAGCATGGCCCATCTTGGGGAGGGACGCAGCCATGATCAGCGATCTCAGCGCATTGGGAATGGGAGAAGTCGTTCCTTTCGGCCGCAGGCCAATTCCGCCACGCGCCTGCGTTCTCGAAAACAAGACGCATGTGCGGACATTTCTTGCCGAAATGCTTGATGAGCTTGGCTTCATCGCGCGCGAGGCCATGACGGTCGACATCCGGACCATGCTGCGCGACTTCAGGCCCGACCTGATCGTGCTCGGTCCGCTCGATGGCGGTCCGGAGGTGCGCTCGGTCATGCAGACGTTGCGGGCTCAAGGCTATGGCGCAAAGGTCATGTTGTTCGGGGGGCGGAGTTCCGCAGCGCTCATCCGCAATTGTGAGTTCGGCGAAGCGGCAGGGCTCACAATGCTGCCGCCGCTCGGCACGCCGTTTCGCGATCGTGACCTCCATGCAAACCTTGGCGGTTTTCTCCCGGTCCGGCCGGCGCCGCCTTTACCTGTCGATGTCGATGAGGCGCTGTACAATGGCTGGCTGGAGCTCTGGTACCAGTCAAAAATAAATCCGCACTCACTGGTGCCGCGCGGGGCCGAAGCTCTCGTGCGCGTTCGCCATCCCACCTGGGGTGTCGTGGCGCCGGCCTACTACATTCCCGGCGCGAGCGATCCGTTCCTTCACGGCCTGTCGCAATTTGTCGTTGCGAGGGTGCTGGCGGACTCGATGCAATTCGCCGCGGCCAATCACAAGGTCCAGATCTCCATTCGCCTGCCGTTGCAGGCGCTGGAAGATATGCAATTTATCGATCGGCTGATGGCGCATCTTCCCGATAAGGTTCGAGAGAGTGGTTTCCTGATCGCGGTCGATTGCGTCGATTTGGTCAACGAACTTGTTTTGGTTCGGCGTATCGCCTCTCAGCTGGCGGCGCGAAATATCGGGATTTCGATCGACGGCATCGACGCTCAGGGAGCCACGCTCGCCGGGCAACGCGAATTATCGGTCGTCGAAATGAAGGTCGACCGTAAGTACATCCGCGGTTGTGCCGACGACAGGATCAAACAGGCCCACTGCGCGCAGATCGTGGCGATTGCGCGTGATACCGGAGCGAAATCCGTCGCCGAAGGCGTGGAAACGCATTCGGACTTCCTCGTCGTTCGCGATCTCGGGTTCGACCTGCTGCAAGGCCACATGTTCGCCAAGCCCATGGCGCCGCGCAAATTCGAGCGGGCGATGCTCGCCCGCCGTTACGCGGCTGTGGCCTGACCATTGCTCGTTAAGATCAAACCGCTCGTCCCCGCGAAAGCGGGGACCCAGGGCGAATATCACAGACCTTGCGTTGTGCCCTGGATGCCCGCCCGCTTTCGCGGGCATGAGCGGGGTGTGTTGCACGCTAGCTCCAAATTCCTCCGCTCACCCCCGCGAAAGCGGGGGTCCAGGGCCACTTGCCCGGAGTCTGCAGGTTGTTGCACTGGATTCCCGCTTACGCGGGAATGAGCGGAGAATTAGCCGCTACGCCTCACCGCGCCCATGGAAAGAGCACGGACGGGAAGTCGGCCGCATAGCGGCGTTCCCGGTGCCCTTCCGGATGGGTCGGTGGCGGAGCTGCCTGCGGTTCAACGACACGGCGGTAGAGGTGCCACGTCGCATGGCCGAGGATCGGCACAATGATCGTCAGGCCTAAGAACAAAGGAAGCGATCCGACCACGAGCAGGGCAGCGACGATTAGGCCCCACAGCATCATCGTGAACGGATTGCGGGCGACCGCGCGGATCGATGTCAGCAGCGCGACCGCCGCGCCGACATCGCGGTCGAGCAGGAGCGGAAACGACACGACGCTGATGCTCAACACCAGGACGGCGAACAGGAAGCCCACCAGGTTGCCGACAAGGATAAGTGTCCAGCCGGCACGGGTGGTCAGCACATCATAGGCGAAAGTCTCGATCGCAGCCGGCGTCGCGTAACCGAACGTCGCAATATAGATCGCATTGGCGAGCGTGACCCAGATCACGAATATGGTCAGCAGCAGCAATGCCAGTGCCGTGATCGCGCCGATCGAGGAGGACTCAAGGACATCGAAAGCGCGGACGGCGGACGTCGGGAGGCCGGCTTCCCTGCGCCGGCTTAGCTCGTAGAGGCCGAGCGCGGCGACGGGGCCGACAAGGGCGAAACCGCTCGCCAGCGGATAAAGCAGCGGCAGGATCGAATAGCCGAAGGCCATCCGGGCCAGAAAAAGGCCGACGATTGGGTAGATCACGCAGAGGAACATGGCGTGCGTCGGCATCGCGTAGAAATCGTCGATGCCTTTGGCCAGAGCCTCCTGCAGGTCGGCAAAACCGATGCGGCGGATGACCGGCTGTGCAGGACGTGTGCCGGCGCCCACCAGAATATTTGAATAGGCCATGCGATACCTCCCGGGACTTGCGGCCCGGACTGTGTCGCGCCTTGAGTCGGACTCAAATTTTCTGGCCGGCTCTTGATCGCGTCACGTCAGAGCCATCGAGCAAAGAGTATAACGCCGGCAGACGCCGGATATCGATCACAAGTCCGCGCGTCTGTGCAAATCAGTGTTAGCTTTTCGTTTCTGCCGGAAGCGGCACGGAACAATGCACACGAAGGCCCTGTGGCGCATATTCGACCCGTGTCCGGGCCTGAATCTGGCCCGGCAGCACGAAATCGAGAAGGCGTGATCCGAATCCTTCGCGGGTCGGTTCCTTCACCGGCGGACCGCCGCTTTCAACCCAGTCGAACACCAGTGTGCGCCGCGTGGCATCGATCGTGACGCTCCAGGTCACTTCAACCTTGCCGCCGTAGACCGACAGCGCGCCATGCTTTGCGGCATTTGTCGTGAGCTCGTGGATCGCCATGCCGAGCGACACCGCGATTTGCGACGTCAGGGCGACTTCCGGGCCCTGCAACGTGATGCGGCCGCCGATCCCGCTGTCGAAGGCGTCGAGTTCGCTCCTGAGAATGTCGGCGAAATCGACGGCCTTCACGTCATCCGCAAGAAGGAGGTGCGTCTTGGCAAGCGACTGGATGCGTCCGAATATTGCAGTCTTGAAGTCTTCGATATTGTCCACCGAGCGCGCGGTCGAGCCCATGATCGCCTGGACGGTGGCAAGCGTGTTCTTGACGCGGTGATGCAGTTCGCGCACCAGCAAAGCCTGCTGCTCTTCGGCGCGCTTGCGATCGGTGATGTCCACCAGCATGTTGACCGCGCCGATCAGTTTGCCCGCCTCGTCATGAATCGGTGTCGGATAGGGAATGAACGGCACGCGCGTACCGTCCGGCCGCTCGGCGGCTGCTTCCATGCCGCGGACACTGCGGTTTTCCTTCAGTGCGATAGCCATGGGGCATTCGTCGTGCGCCATCGGCGTTCCGTCAGGCCAGTAAAGCTTCCACGATCCGCACCACTCGCTGGTGCCGAGCGGCGGGCGATGGCCCCAGAGCTCGGCGGCAGCGTCGTTGTAGTAGGTGATGCGCCCGGCGGCGTCGGTCGTGTAGACCGCGGCGGGCAGGGCACCGAGCAGGTCGCGGAAGCGGCGCTCGCGCTCACGCACCGTGGCCTGCGATCGCAGGCTGTCGGAAATCTGGACGACGTTGCCAGTCGCGGGTGCCTGGCCCATCGTGGTCAGCGTCCGTTCAAATTCGCTTTCCAGAAATCCGATTGGCTCGTCCATGACCCCCGAGTAGCCCACTTTCATACGCACGCAGGGTTTCGACCGTTATTTTGAACCTGCGAATACTCAGCCCTAACGCGCGTGCGGGCCGATAGTTGCTCGCATCTGCACAAATTTTCAGCCATAGCTACGGGTATCATTAACAAGTTGCATCTGAGCCTCAGGCGAGCGGCGGATGGCGACCCTGAAATCGCTGATAATTCTGGCCATTCTTGCCTATGGCGGGGTGCTGGCCCTCATGTATGTCTTCCAGCGGTCCCTGATGTATTTCCCGGATCGGGCCCGGACGCCACCGGCCGCTGCCGGCTTGCCTCAGGCCGAAGAGGTGTCGCTGACCAGCGCCGACGGCGAAAGGCTGATCGCCTGGTACGTGCCTCCCCAGGGTTCAAAACCGCTGGCGATCTATTTCCATGGAAATGGCGGCGCGCTCAATCTCCGCGCTGACCGGTTCAGATGGCTGACCACGGACGGGTTTGGACTGCTCGGGCTGTCATATCGCGGCTATGGCGGTTCGTCCGGCAAGCCCTCGGAGAGCGGACTGCTGCTGGATGCGATGGCGGCCTACGATTTTGCGGCGGCGCGTTTTCCGGCCGGACGAATTGTCCTCTGGGGTGAATCGCTCGGCACCGGCGTCGCTGTCGCGCTCGCCGTCGAACGGCCAATCGGCGGACTGATCCTCGATGCGCCGTTCACCTCCGCGGCCGATCTTGGCGCAGCTGCCTTTCCCTTTGCGCCGGTCCGCTGGTTCATGAAAGACCCATTCCGGTCCGACGAACGCATCGCGCGGGTCAAGGTGCCGCTGCTGATCCTGCACGGCGAGAAGGACCAGGTGGTGGCGATCAAGTATGGCGAGGGGCTGTTCGACCTCGCCAATGAGCCAAAACGAATGGTGCGCTTCCCGCTCGGCGGGCACGTCGATCTCGACGACCACGGCGCGCCGGATGCGGTGCGCGCGTTCCTCAATGGACTGCCGCGCACGCTCAATTGAGCGATCGCGTCGTCGTTCTTGTGCTACGCCTTCGCCCTATGCACCATTGCATCGTCATTTGCGGAGATCAGGCATGTCGGGTTTGAGCAAGCCGGCTGGAATTTTCGGAATTCCCGCAGTCCTCGCGTCAATTGTAATGAGCCTGACAGCCTCGC
>DASSSM010000429.1:0-2769 GCA_035708425.1 Pseudolabrys sp. | reverse complement strand
GGGGCATGCGAAAGGCGGCGCTTGCGGTCGGTATTGCACTTCTCTGCGGGGCAGCCTCGCCAGGGTTTGCAGCCGACATGGCTGTGAAGGCTCCCAAGGCGGCGCCCGTCGTGGCCGAACCGGTATGCCTGCGCTGGGTCCAGACGACCTATTCTTGGTACAATTATTGCGATCCGATCCCGTACTACGGGCGCGCAGCGCGCTGGGGATGGGCCTGGGGCCTATAAGACTGAGCTGACGCGCGCAGACGGGCGGCACTCCGCCCGCTGAACGTTTTCGATTCAGGTGGCAAAACGAGTCTCAACAGCTCGCAACTTCTTCCAGTGCGCCTTGAATTTTCGCAATGCGGCCGCGTGCGTGTGCAAGGTAGCCGCGATCGTGCCCGCGTGGCTCGGCATTTTGTGATGTGCCGTAATTTCATTGGGGCAATCCGCGTCTGCCCTTTTCTTGCCTTTCGATACGGCTTTGCTTTCAGTTGAGCGCGAAGCAATGCAAAGACATTGCATGCTGAGTCTGGTGGAGAGCGATGCGCTTTTTTGTCCTGGCATGCCATTGCGTCGCGGCGGCGCTTTTGACCGCGGGCGCCGCTCACGCCGCGAACGACGTCAGCATCCGCATCGGCGACTGGATCCTCCGGCCCCATTACGGCGAGCAGAAAGACAAAAAGCAAAAAGCAAAGTGGCTCGAGCGCTGCACGGCGCAGCAGACGAATGCCGATAAGATCGCGATGATCTTTTCGCTCGACAGCCATTACATGTGGACCTTGGAACTCGCCAATCCATCCTGGAATTTCCCGACCGGCTCGAAATTCGACGTCTCGTTCGGCAGCCGCGAGGGCGGCTACTTCCGCCAACGCGTCGCCGCTCTCGATGCACAGCTCGTTCGCGTGCTGTTGCCCGATAGCGTTAGTTCCTTTGAGGCCATCAGGCGACTGTTCAAACTCGAAATGGTCGCTGGCGGGCTGACGACGCAATTCGATCTCGCTTATGCCAACCCTGTGCTGCTCGCGCTCACGCAGTGCGTCACGAAATACGGAACGACAGCGAAGAATAAAGCTGCGGTCGCAGCCTGGCTAAAGTCGTCGATCGGTCCAGCAGCTGAAGCAAGTTCGGATCCAGCGATTCTGAAAGAGACTGCGGATCTCGCGCGCGAAATTATCACCGAAGGCGAGATCGCAAAGGCGACCGCGCTCAAGCCGGATGAGGTGCCCAATGGAATGAGTGGGGACACGGTCTGGAAGGTCGCCGACAACCTGCTCACGATCTCGGTCCTGCCGAAAGACGAGGTGCCGGCGGAAATCGGGGATCTCAACGACCTCATCGTCGGCGGCGACGCGCAGAAATGTCGCGGCGATTTTTTCGCGGGCGCAATGCTCGACGTTGTCGAGAGCCTCACCGTCGCTCGCGCCTACACGAATTGTCGGACCCAGCAGGCGGAAACGGCGACCTACTATTTCGCGATACCGCGAAAAAGCGGCGGGCTCTATTTGCTGAAAACTATTGCGACTGGCGTGGAGGTGACGCCCATCGGCGACCGGACGATCAAGGATCTCGACGCCAAGGTCCGCGGCGTCATCACGGCGGCGTTGGCGAAGCTCTAGCGCGCCGGGAATGTCGCGTCAGCCGCTACAGCTTAAATAACGCGTAGCTCCACACGTGGCTGTACTGGAAAAAGCCCCCGTTCCCGCCGGCGGCTTTCTTGTCTTGCCCACGGCACGCCGTCCGCGAAAGTAATATCCAACGACGGCGTGCTACGTTGTGGTGTGATGTTTGCGACGAGCAGTCTGTCAAATTGAGTAGTGCATAGTGCACTGCTGGATCAGGCCCGAGGCTTCTCACGCCGGGATCAGGTTTGCTAACGCGAGAAGCGTACCAATGGCGAGCGTGAACCCGAAAATCTCTTGTGCGTATTCTCGTCTGGTCCAGTTGAACATGGCTCCCTCCAATCCTTGGAGACATTGAGTAGCCTAGCCACATGCCGGATTTCGGCTGTGATTGCCGTCACAACATTTTCGATTGGTATCCAGTTAAGCCAAAGTGTCGGCTAAGGCTGGCTGAGGCCCAATTTTCGATAGCGGCTAGTAAGTGGTGGGGGAGGCAGGACTCGAACCTGCGAAGGCATAGCCAGCGGATTTACAGTCCGCCCCCTTTGCCGCTCGGGACACTCCCCCGAAGCCGTCGCACCGTATTGATCTCGAAAGACAATCGGGTTCGCCCGCCGGCCGGTCGGGTTGTGCGGGTCTTATGGGGAGGCGCTCTTTCGAAGTCAATGGAGCGCCGGCCCGCGGTTTGCAAAGCCGCGGGACGCATGGGAATAACGCGGCATGGCCCGTAAATCCTGGCAACCAAAAGATCGTTTCAAGGGTCACGCGCAACGGCACCGCAGCAGGCGGCAGGCGGCCCGCCCGCGCGCCCGCGACGCAACCGGGCTCGCCCTCCTCTATGGCTGGCACACGGTCAAGGCCGCGCTCGAAAACCCGGCGCGCCGCTTCCGCCGCCTGCTTGCGACCGAGAACGCGCTCCGCCGCCTCACAGACGACGGCGTCGCGCTGCCGCTCAAGCCGGAGCTGGTTCGACCCGACGTTATCGACGCGCAGCTCGGTCCCGACGCCGTGCACCAGGGCCTGCTGGCTGAAGCCGATCCTCTCGCCGCACCGGCGTTGACAGAGATCGCGCAGGACGGCGTCGTTCTTGTCCTCGACCAGATCACCGATCCGCACAATGTCGGTGCGATCCTGCGCTCGGCCGCGGCCTTCGCGGCGAAAGCGAT
>DASSSM010000428.1:0-4538 GCA_035708425.1 Pseudolabrys sp. | reverse complement strand
CGGCGCGCCCATGAGCTTGTGCGCCGCATCATTACGCGCATGATTGAGGATGTGATAGCCGAGTGCGGCCGACGCGTCGCGATGCTCAAGCCGCGCTCGGCAGGGGAGGTGCGCGAAGCGCCGCGACCGATCGTTGGCTTTTCGCCTGCCATGGACAAGGCCGACCGCGACATCAAGGGCTTTCTCTATCCGCGGATGTATCGCCACGATCGCGTAATGCGCGTGATGGATGATGCCGAAGGCGTCGTGCGCGACCTGTTCGGCCATTACAGCGCAACGCTCGCGGACTTGCCGGAGGAATGGCGCGAGGGAATAGGGGCAAACGATTCCGATTACCGCCGCGTTGCGGACTATATCGCCGGAATGACGGACAGGTACGCGCTGATCGAGCACACAAAATATTTCAAGGAAACGCCCGAGCTGCGGTGAGGTGATGAGCGCGGACATCGATGCCTATTCGGAGGTCGATCTGCTGATTGCGGGCGCGGGTCCGGCCGGCATGACAGCGGCACTGGTCGCCTCGCTCGAAGGTCTCGATGTGCTCTTGTGCGAGAAGTCCGATCAGGTCGGCGGCACGGGGTCGACGTCGGCGGGCACGCTTTGGATACCCGGAAACAGCCAGAGCCGTGCGGCCGGGTTCGACGATAGCCCCGAACAAGCCGACCGCTATCTGGATGCACTGATCGGGGAGGCGACCAACCGCGAGCTCCGGAAAGCATTTCTCGCGAGCGGGCCAAAGGCGATCGACTATCTGAGTGCCCGCACTGACGTGCAGTTTCTTCCGTGCGGCAAGCATCCGGATTATCGCAGCAACATGCCCGGCGCAGCGATTTCCGGCCGGGCCATCGTGTCCACGCCATTTGATGGGCGCTTGCTCGGCGCGGATTTCGCCCGCGTTCGCCCTCCGGTACCGGAGTTCATGGTGTTCGGCGGCATGATGGTCGGCAAGGCCGACATTCCCAGGCTAATCGGCCGCTTCCATTCGATTTCCAATTTTTCTTATTCCGCGAAACTGTTCGCCCGCTACCTGATCGATCGGCTGACGTACAGACGTGGCACCCGCATCATGATGGGCAATGCGCTGATTGGCCGGCTGTTCTTCAGCCTGCGCAAGCGCAAGGTGCCCGTTCTGTTTGGAGCGCGAATTACCGATCTCGTTGGCGGAGCGCGCGGCGTCACGGGCGCGCGCTTGAGTGTTGGCGCCAAGGAGATTGTCGTGAAGGTGCGTAAGGGAGTCGTGCTTGCGACCGGCGGCTACGCACATAACAAGCGGTTCCGCGATGCATTCATGCCTCAGCCTGTTCCCGTTCACTCAATGAGCTGCGAGGGCAATCTCGGCGACGGCATCGAGATCGGTCAGCATCTGGGGGCGGCAACTGCACCTGCCCAAAGCACCAGCGGCCTTTGGGCGCCGGTGTCGGTCGTTCCGCGGCCCGATGGGAGCAAGGGTTTGTTCCCGCATCTCGTGCTCGACCGCGCCAAGCCCGGGCTCATTGCGGTGAATTCTGCCGGCCATCGCTTTGTCAATGAGGCAGCGTCCTATCATGATTTCGTGCTGGCGATGTTCGAAAGCCACCAAACCACGCCGACCATTCCGGCCTGGTTGATTTGCGATGCAGTTTTTCTCGGAAAATATGGTCTTGGCGTCATTTATCCGGGACACCGCAATCCCGGAAAATTCGTCGACAGCGGTTACATCACGCGGGCGCGGACGGTGGACGAGCTCGCCGGAAAGATCGGTGTCGATTCCGTGCAACTGCGCAAGACGGTCGAGCGCCACAACAAATTTGCCGAGACCGGCGTCGATGTCGATTTCGGCAAAGGCGAAACGGAGCTCAACCGATTCAACGGCGACCCCAACCATGCGCCCAATCCCTGCATCGGGCCGTCGTCAAAGCCGCCATTTTACGCCCTTGCGGTCTGGCCTGCCGACATCGCGGTCAGCACCGGGCTTGCGACCGACGCCGATGCGCGCGTGTTGGGCAGCGACGGCAAAGCCATTCCCGGCCTCTACGCCTGCGGGAACGACATGGCGTCAGTGATGGCAGGAAGCTATCCGGGACCCGGCACGACGCTCGGTCCTGCAATCGTGTTCGCCTACCGCGCCGCGATGCACGCCAAAGGCACTCCGCTATAGGTTGCCTTACGCGAAACGGTGCGCGCTCAATATCATCATTCGTTTTCCGGGAGGGTTCATGGCGCGGCTGGCAGGAAAAGTTGCATTCATCACGGGTGGCGGTGGCGGCATTGGCCGCGCGACCGCCGAGCGTTTTGCCGAGGAGGGCGCCAAGGTCGTCATCGCCGAGATAGATGTCGGGCGCGGGGAAGCGGCGGCACAATCGGCACGGTCGCGCGCGTCGAATTCGGGCGGCGATGCCCATTTCATCCACTGCGATATCCGCGAGCGTGCGAATGTCGAAGCGGCCTTCGACGAGACGGTCAAGCGGTTCGGCGGTCTCCATATCCTTCACAACAACGCCGGCGGCTCCTCACCTGACGACGGCCGCGTGACAGATGTGTCCGAGGACGAATTCTGGCGGGTCATCAAGCTCGATGTCTACGGTACGTTCCTGTGCTCGCGGCTCGGCATCCCGCATATGATCAAGTCGGGCGGCGGATCGATCATCAACATGTCGTCGATTGTTGCCTTGCGCGCGCTTCCGGGTCGCGACTGCTATACGGCCGCCAAAGGAGCCGTTGCGGCGATGACGCGGTCGATGGCGGTTGAATATGCCGCCGATAAAATCAGGGTGAATGCAATTGCGCCCGGGGTGGTGCTCACCGAGCGCGTCAAGAAACTGCTCGAAGGATCGAAAGACATCGAAAAGCTGGCCACCACGCATCTGCTCGGCCTGGGCCTGCCGATCCATATGGCCGACATGGCCGTTTACCTTGCCTCCGATGAGTCGGCGATCACGACCGGTCAGGTCATTTCGGTCGATAGCGGAGCAACCATCAGATAAGCGTTCCGCTGCCCCTCATGTTGATTTTGACTTGCCGTAGGAATTGCGTTAGCCGCAGCCCCCATGTCGAACGACGCCAAACCGCAGCATTTATTCGCGTCGATGCTTGCTTCCGTGCAGGCGGCGACAGCCGCCGTGCTCGGCTCCGGCGCGGACGTTTCCCGGATTGTCGTTGAGCCGCCGCGTGATCCGACACATGGCGACATGGCCACCAACGCCGCGATGGTTCTTGCGAAGGATGCCGGCAAGAAGCCGCGCGAGCTCGCCGAAGGCATTGCCGCAAAGCTGCGCAGCGACGGGAAGGTCGCCTCCGTGGACATTGCGGGGCCAGGCTTCATCAATCTCACGCTCAAGCCGAATGTCTGGAGCGAGGAATTACGCCTGGTGCTCGAAGCAGGGCGAGACTACGGCCGCAGCGATATGGGCAAAGGCGAAAAGGTCAATGTCGAATACGTGTCGGCCAATCCCACGGGGCCCATGCATGTGGGTCACGGCCGCGGCGCGGTGTTCGGAGACGCACTGGCAAACCTGCTTGCCTTTACCGGCTACAAGGTCACGCGCGAGTACTACATCAACGATGCTGGCGCGCAGGTCGACGCACTCGCACGCTCGGCATACCTGCGCTACTGCGAGGCGCTCGGGGAAAACATTACCATCCCGGAAGGCCTCTATCCTGGCGAGTATCTCAAGTCGGTCGGGAAGGATCTCGCGCAAGCGAACGGACCATCGCTGAAGGATAAGCCGGAGGCGGAATGGCTCCCGATCGTGCGCAAGCGCGCCATCGATAAGATGATGGCCGAAATCCGCAATGATCTGCAGGCGCTTGGGATAGTTCAGGATGAATTCTTCTCCGAAAGGTCGTTGATTGAGAAGGGCGCCGATCGGGTCGCCGAAACCATCAATTGGCTGAAGGGAAAAGGCCACGTCTACGAAGGGCGTCTGCCGCCGCCGAAAAGCGGCGCCGTCGAGGACTGGGAAGACCGGGAGCAAACTTTGTTCCGCTCGACGGCCTTTGGCGATGATGTCGACAGGCCGCTAAAGAAATCGGACGGCAGCTATACTTATTTTGCGACCGACATCGCCTATCACAAGTCGAAGCTGGATCGTGGTTTCCGTGACCTGATCGACGTGTGGGGTGCCGATCACGGGGGCTACGTGAAACGCATGCAGGCAGCCGTCCAGGCGTTGAGCGATGCGAAGGCTGATCTCGACGTCAAGCTTGTGCAACTGGTGCGCCTTCTGCGTGCTGGCGAACCGGTGAAGATGTCCAAACGTGCCGGCGAATTCGTCACCTTGCGTGAGGTGGTCGACGAGGTTGGACGCGACGCCGTTCGCTTCGACATGCTTTACCGAAAAAACGATGCGGTCCTCGATTTCGATCTTGCAAAAGTTATCGAGCACTCGCGCGACAATCCGGTCTTCTATGTTCAGTATGGGCACGCGCGCGGGCAATCTGTGTTCCGCAATGCGCGGGGGGAGATGCCCGATCTGCCGACGGATCCGGCGGCGCGGGCCGCGTATCTCCGTAAAGCGCCGCTAGAGAAGCTGACCGATACCGGCGAAGTTTCACTGCTG
>DASSSM010000427.1:0-4111 GCA_035708425.1 Pseudolabrys sp. | reverse complement strand
TCACCGCCCTGCTATAACGCGCTTACGCGCCGCTCCGGCTCACCTCCCGGCCACATGAAGCTCGTTTCCATTCCTGCCAACCCGGTGCCCGACGATGTGGTGACCGGCGCGATCCAAACCCCCGACGGGGTAAATTTGCGTTTCGCCCGCTGGGCGCCGCCGCCCGGGCGCAAGGGCACCGTGCTCGTCCTGCAGGGGCGCGCCGAGTTTATTGAAAAATATTTTGAGACGGTGCGCGATCTGCGCGCGCGCGGTTTCGCAGTAGTGACGTTCGACTGGCGCGGGCAGGGGCTTTCGGATCGCGCGCTCTCGAACCGCCATAAGGGCTACGTTCGGAGTTTTTCGAACTACATCACCGATCTCGAGGCGATTATGGAGCAGGTGGTGCTGCCGGATTGCCCTCCACCGATCTTCGCGCTTGCGCATTCCATGGGCGGGGCTGTGGTTATCCGCGCCTGCCATGACGGCAGCCGTTGGTTCGAGCGCGTCGTGCTGTCCGCGCCGATGATCGCGCTGCCGCCTGGCCGTCTCACGCAGGTCGCTGGCCCGTTGGCGCGCTTTATGCGGTTGCTTGGAATCGGCGGCGCCTACGTTCCGACCGGAGATTCTGCCGCCACCGGAACCGAAAGTTTCATTGGCAACGTGCTCACGTCGGATCCCGTCCGCTACGCGCGGAATGCAGCGGTGCTTGAGCAAGAGCCGGCGCTCGGTCTCGGCGCTCCGACAGTGGCCTGGGCCGACGTCGCACTCCGGCAGATGAAACAATTCGCGGATCCCGCCTATGCGGCGAGCATCCGCCAGCCAATCCTCATGGTCGCAGCCGGGCGCGATGAAGTCGTTTCGACGCCGGCCATTGAGACGTTCGGACAGAATCTGCTTGCGGGCCGGCATCTCATTCTTGCGGGCGCCAAGCACGAGATCCTCCAGGAACAGGATCACTACCGTGCGCAGTTCTGGGCGGCATTCGACGCCTTTGTGCCGGGCACGCCGCGGTTCTAGCGCGCAAGAATCTCCAGTGCCGCAGCGTGAACGCGTCTATCGCCGGCAACGACGATCCGTCCGCCACCTTGCGCCGGTCCATTTTCCCAAGTGGTGACGATGCCGCCGGCGCCGGCGACGATCGGGATGATTGCGACGATATCGTACGGCTTGATCTCGGTTTCGATGATCAGGTCGATAAGCCCCGCGGCCAGCATACAGTAGGCGTAGCAGTCGCCGCCGTAGCGGGAGAGCTTCACCTTGTCTTCGAGCTTGCCGAATGCCGCGCGGTCACTCTTGTTCATCAGTAACGGGCTGGTCGTGAACATCAGGGCCTGATCTAGGCTCGCACACTCCCGCACGTGCAGGTCGCGCTTGCCAGCCGGACCGCGGTAGTGAGCCGCACCGCCATCGCCGGAAAATCGTTCGCGCGTAAAAGGCTGGTTCATCATGCCGAAGACCGGCTCGCCAAATCGCATCAGCCCAATCAGAGTGCCCCAGGCCAGCATGCCGGAAATGAATGATTTGGTGCCGTCGATCGGGTCGAGAACCCAGACATATTCGGCGTCCGTGTGCTCGGACCCGTATTCCTCGCCGAGGACGCCGTGGTCGGGGAACTGCTTGCGGATGAGCGCGCGCATGCTCTGCTCCGCTGCGCGATCCGCAGCGGTAACCGGATCGAACCCGTCGGCCTTTTTGTTTTCGACCGCCAGTGCGGTTCGGAAGAACGGAAGGATCGTATCGCCGGATGCGGTAGCGAGCTGATCGACGAAGCTGCTGAAGTCGATGGCTGTCATGCCGCTTCAGCCCTTCCACTTTCGCATAGGCATACCCGGAAGGGGTCCTGTCGGGTGGCAGCTATGCGCTATTAGCATAGGAAAAAGGGCTTCCAACCTTGATTTTTGTGCGCCGCGGTGTAGCTTATTGCAGTGCGGTAGCGAGAGCTACCGCTGCCCTCCTTGGGCGTTTCCTCCCTAGACTTGGGCCGCTCGCATCTGCAAGCGGCCCTTTTTTTAGCTTATTCCGCAGCGGCCCGATATGGCCGCAGCTGTTCCAGCGGGATGTCGGCGAGCCGTCGGGCCAAGGTGTCCAAATCTGCGGCCAGGTGATCGAAGGCGGTCGACCGCTGATAGCGCCGCTCATCCATATACAAGGCTCGGTTGATCTCGAGCTGGATCGCGTGCAGCCCGGCAGCCGGATTGCCGTAATGCTCCGTGATGAACCCACCCGCATAAGGCTTGTTGCGGCTGACCGTATAGCCCAGCGACCGCAGCGTCTTTTCAACCGTTTCGGCCACTACACCGACACAGCTCGTACCGTATCGGTCGCCCAGCACAAATTCCGGCCGCGGCCGTTCGTCCTTGTGACCGGCCGTTGACGGCATCGAATGGCAATCAACAAGCACCGCCGCGCCGAAATCGCGATGCAGACGGCTGAAAAGCCGGCGCAGAGCCCGGTGATAAGGCTTGTACAGGCTTTCAATGCGCTGCAAGGCATCATCGACCGGAATGCGCTGGTCATAGATTTCCTGGGCATCGCCAACCACTCTGGCAACGGTTCCAAGGCCTCCGGCGACACGCATCGACCGGGTATTGGCGAATGACGGCAAGCGGCCTTCGAACATCCGCGGATCGAGCTCATAGGGCTCGCGGTTCACGTCGACAAAACAGCGCGGAAAATGTGCGTGCATCATCGGGTAGCCGCAGCGCACCACACCCGCGATCAGTTCATCGACGAAGCTGTCTTCCGAGCGACGGAGGGTGGCGATATCCAGCCGGCAAGCCGCCAGAAAATCACGCGGGTAGGTCGATCCGCTGTGGGGGGAATTGAACAGCACCGGCCCCTGGCAGGTTTGGGGCTCGAGTATCTCGAACGGCGGGTCGAGCTCGTCGCGAATTTCACTCATGCATGACCGCCATTGAGATTCCTGTGTCCCTTATATCTTGGGTCTTGGCCGCCCCGGCAAGTTTAACACTCCATTATACCGTCTATTGTTCACGGCGGGGGTACAAAGCCAAGAGATGCTTTCGGTTCACTCGTTGTTTACCGGGCATAAGTCTTAATCAGGCGGCTGAGGCCGCCACATAGGGCCGGATGGGGTGCAGCGTGGTTATGTCGAAAATCCTCCTTGCGGAAGACGATACCGATATGCGCCGCTTTCTGGTGAAGGCGTTGCAGAATGCGGGATTTGACGTGACCTCTTATGACAACGGCCTTTCAGCCTATCACCGGCTGCGCGAGGAACCGTTCGAGCTCCTCCTCACCGATATCGTGATGCCGGAAATGGACGGTATCGAGCTTGCCCGCAGGGCAGCCGAACTCGACCCCGATATCAAGATCATGTTCATCACAGGCTTCGCCGCCGTGGCGCTCAATCCGGATTCCAACGCGCCCAAGCAGGCCAAGGTCCTGTCGAAGCCGGTGCACCTGCGCGAACTGGTCTCCGAAGTGCAGAAAATGCTGGCCGCCTAGCGGGTTTTCGTGGCCTTGCCTCGCAGGTTTGGAGCCGATAGATCAATCCGGCCTAAGGGCGCGTAGCTCAGCGGAAGAGCACTACCTTGACATGGTAGGGGTCACAGGTTCGATCCCTGTCGCGCCCACCACGCAGTCTAGCTGTCTGGTACTTTGTGGAGACGTGCGACGTTGGTCCGCTATTGGGCGGGCTTTTTTCTTTCACCCGGCGGTCTCTCTGTTCCTGTCGGCGTACTAGGCCGTATTGCGGCGGCGGTCTCCGCCCGGAAAAATCCCGTTCCTGGCGGGTTGGCCTTCACTTTGGCAAAGGAGAGAAGGGAAAAACGGACGATTCGGTTTTCTGAGCCGGACGTTTACCGGACCCAATCTTTAGCTTATGTGCAAGGCGCCTCACCGCTCGCGTAATGTCTCCTGCCGATAGCGGAGCAATGGCGACAAAAGGTAGCTCGCGATCGTGCGTGATCCGGTCCTGATTTCCACCGTCGTCGCCATGCCGGGCGACAGGTTGACCATCCGATCGTCGATCTGCATGCGGGTGCGGTCGAGCGAAATGCGCGCGGTATAGTTGAGCTCCTGGCCCTTCGGCTCGCTGGTGTCGTTCTGCGTTCCCAACTCGCGGTCGTCGAACCGATCTTGTTTCCGGTCGCGGATGACGGCGTCC
>DASSSM010000426.1:0-4272 GCA_035708425.1 Pseudolabrys sp. | reverse complement strand
GTGTGACCGCGCTCATCACCGACGGCGTGATGCGCGACAAGCACGGCGTGCTGGCGACCGGCCTGCCAGTCTGGTGCGCGGGTGTTGCTGCGCCGGCTTCCGTCAATCAGCTCACATTTGTCGGCTGGAACGAGCCCATCGGTTGCGGTGGCTGTGCGATCTTTCCGGACGACATCATCGTCGCCGATGACGATGGGGCGGTGGTTATCCCAAAAGACCTGGTCGATTTCGTCGCGAACGAAGGCGCCGAGCACGAGCTGCTCGAAAGCTGGCTGGTGCAGGAGGTGGAGAAGGGGGCAAAACTGCCCGGCCTTTATCCGCCCAATGAAGAAAACAAGAAGCGCTACGAGGACTGGAAGAAGAAGCGCTGATGTTCTTCATTCTTTCGAAGACTGTCGGGTTCTTTCTCCTGCCTTCCAATTTTTTGCTTCTTATTGCGCTTGCGGGCGCGGTGCTGCTGGCGACACGCTGGCAGCGCGCCGGTCTTCGCATGGTCATCGGCGCCGTCGTTCTGCTCGCAATGGTGGGGCTCCTCCCGGTTGGGACCTCCCTCATTCACGGGCTCGAAAGCCGCTTTCCGCGGTGGGATGCGTCGCATGGCACGCCGGACGGCATCATCGTGCTCGGAAACGCAATCTCGCCGAAGCTCTCGAGCGCGTTCGGCGAGCCGGTCTTTAGCGGCAGCGGATCACGCATGCTCGCCATGGCCAAGCTGGCCCGCGCCTATCCAAACGCACGTATCGTCTACTCAGGCGGGGATGCGAGTCTTTTCGGCAACGGCGTACGCGAAACCGATTTCGTATATCCGGCTCTTGAAAGTTTGGGTATTGCGCGCGAGCGGGTGCAACTCGAAACGCAATCGCGCAATACGGCTGAAAATGCGGCTTTCACAAAGCTGCTGGTGAAACCAAAACCGGGCGAGCGTTGGCTGCTTGTGACATCGGCACGGCATATGCCGCGTGCGATCGGCTGCTTCCGGAACGCCGACTTTCATGTCGAAGCCTATCCGGTTGGTTGGTCGGCTGCGGACGCTCTGGACGTGCAATGGGGGCGAGGGCTGGCGGATGGCCTGCAGCGTCTCGATGCGGCCGCGTACGAGTGGATTGGTCTGTTGGCTTATCGGTTGAGCGGACGAACGGCAGAACTATTCCCGTCGCCATAACTAAAGGCGCAAGCGGCTAACGTTTACGCACTCTTCGGCAAAACACGTCGTAAATTGCGCCGATGATGATGCGCGCTTCCTCGCTCGCGAGTTTGTAGTAGATCGCCTTGCCGTCGCGACGGGTCGACACCAATCCATCGGCCCGCAGACGCGCGAGCTGTTGTGACACCGTCGGTTGACGAAGGCTGAGCAGATCTTCGAGTTCGCCGACCGATTTTTCGCCCTCCGCCAATATGCAGAGAATCATCAGCCGGCTTTCGTGCGCCAGCGCCTTGAGAAAATCGCTGGCGCGCGTCGCGTTCTCGACCATCTTGTCGAGTTCGCTGACGCGGTTACGGCCTTCGAGGTGATACAATTCCATACGTACACCAACAAATCTGTCCGGGTGCCGCCTGAATACAGACGATCACCAATTAACGTGCAACTTATTTCGCACGGTCAGGTGCGTTCTCGGCTCGTTCCGTCAGCGTCCAATTTCTTTGATCAGCACCCCGAGCAAACCCCAGAAATGGTCTTCGCCGGGATAGCCCCGGATCCGACCGACTTCGCGGCCTTTGTCGACCAACACAAACAGCGGCGCAAGCCGTTCCACTGCAATGAAACTCAAATCCGCAGGCAATGGATCATCGATGCTTACCCGCCGCAAGGGTGCCCGCTGGCCTTCTTCCGTTTTTGGGTAAACAGACGCAATTTCGCGATTGAATGTCTCGCACCAGACACAACCGGCCTGTTCGAACATTATAAGTTCCGCGCCAATGGCGCCGATCGGCCACGAAAGTGCGAACATCGTGGCCAAGAGCAGGCTGCGAGAAAAAAATTTCCAATTTGGTCTTAAGCAAACCAATTTCATTCTCTCATTCTAACGAACGACGCAACCCACGACGCTCGGCGCCCACGAGCTATACCACGAACCGGACACTAGACGTCAGCCGAAGCGGAAATCGAGCAAATTGTCGTATGAGCGCAGCTCGATCAGAACGCGGTGGAGAAGATCGGCGTCGCGGGTGGCAATGGCCTTTGGAATAAGCTCAAGACTCGCTTTGGCGCCGTCAATCAGACGGCGGAACTCCGGCATTTGGCGGACCGATTCGCCGGCGATGCTGTCGCAACGACCCAGCACGGTGCCATAGGCCGATGCCTTGCTAGCGATGTCGCCGTCCGTACCGGGCTTGCTCCAGTCGAGTGCACGGTCGTTGTAGATCATGAGCGCATCCATGACTGCATTCGCGTCGCGCACGCAATCGGCCAGCACGACCACGCTGCTTGCCTTGCGCAGGTCGTAGAAGTCTTTGCGGATGGCATTGAGCCCGTTGCGCGCGGCATCAAGCCGCCCGGTCTTGAGCATGAGGTCGATGCCGACCAGTCGCGCATTCACGACGGTGAAGAGATTGCTGTAATGCGGATTCCCCTCGAATACGTCCGGCCGATTGCCGGCAAAGCGCTCGGTGAACATGACCCAGGCGTTGCGCATGCGGTCGATTTCGAGCGCGGCGAGGTCGACGTTCTCGGTGCGTAGATAGCCGATCGCCACCCGATTGTGCGCGCCGACGCTCTCTACAGCTGCGTTGAATTCGGCAAGGTCGCCGGCGGCTCGCGAATCGGAGGGGCCTCCGACGAGCAAGGCAACCAGACATGCAATGCGGGCAACCCAGGCAGACACAGTATTCACCGGATTTTGACGCGCACCAGATTAGAGCTATGGATATAAGCATGCCGGCGGCAGGCGAGGAGACGCCTTTCCCGTCGTGGTTTACGGAATGCCACCATGATCGGACGGCGAAATTTGCTGGTTGGCGCGGCCTCTTTGGCCGTGTTTGCCGCCGGGCGTACCCGTGCAGACCAGCCGATCCTGACGGACGATGGCCTCTATAAGCAGTCGTGGTTTCTCGAGAGCTTCCTCGACCTTGCTGACGACCTCGCGGGTGCGAGCAAGGAGGGAAAGCGTTTTGCGATCATGTGGGAATTGAGAGGCTGCCCGTACTGCAAGGAAACTCACCTTGTGAATTTCGCGCAGCCGAGAATTTCCGACTACGTGAGAGCCAATTTCGAGGTTCTCCAGCTCAACATCATCGGGTCGCGCAAGGTCACTGATTTCGACAGGCAGGAGTTGTCCGAAAAGCAGGTGGCCGCCAAATACGGTGTGCGTTTCACGCCGACATTCCAGTTTTTTGGCGAGGGGGCACTCAAGGATCTGCCACCGGCCAAGCGCGAGGTCAGCCGGGCGTCCGGCTACATGTTGCCGGATGATTTCCTCGCGATGTTTCGCTACGTGAGGGAAAAAGCGTATGAGGGCAAGAGCTTCCGCGACTACCTCAAATCGCGCCCAAGCTGAACTGGCCATCCTTCGAAATCCGGATCCGCGAGAACTATATTCTAATTTGTGAATATGATTTGAATAGCGTGCCAGCCATCGTTATGGTCCGGGCTGGGCGGGGCAGGTGCTGTCCCCGGATGTTCATTGGAGGAAATAGGAATGCGGCAACTATCCCGTCGCGACGCATTGGCGCTTGGCGCCTCGGGTGCGGCGCTCACAGTAACCGGCTGGAGCACGAGCGCGTCCGCCGCGGCCAAGGAAGCCGCCGAGCAGATTGACAAGTTCACCGGCGGCAAAACAGCCGAGAAGGCGAAAGTCTCGATCGAGCTTCCCGAGATCGCCGAGAATGGCAACACGGTACCCCTGTCGGTCTCGGTCGACGCGCCGATGACCGCCGACAATTATGTCACCGAGATTCTGGTCGTTGCCGACGGCAATCCAAACCCGGGCGTTGCGACCTTCCATCTGTCGCCGTTGGCCGGCAAGGCCGAAGCGTCGACGCGAATCCGTCTGGCGACGACCCAGAATATCATTGCGGTTGCAAAAACCAGCAAAGGCGAATTCTTCACCAATCAGAAGCTGGTGAAGGTTACCATCGGCGGCTGCGGCGGCTGAGCGGACAACGAGAGAACCGGGAGATAATCATGGCAGAGAAGCCGCGGCTCAAAATTCCAAAGGAAGCGAAGAAAGGCGAAGTCATCGAGATCAAGACGCTATTGCCTCACGTCATGGAGTCTGGCCAGCGCAAGGACAAGGATGGCAGGACGATCCCACGCAAGATCATCAACAAGTTCGC
>DASSSM010000425.1:0-10700 GCA_035708425.1 Pseudolabrys sp. | reverse complement strand
TGCGTCGCGCTCTTGCCCTCGCCGCGAATGCCATAGACATAGATGTTGTTGCGCACGATGTGCGCGACGTCGACCGGCACTTCCTCGTGCGCAAAGGCCGCGAGGCAGACGCGGCCGCCGCGGTTGACCATGCGAACCGCGTCGTTGACGGCGCTGGTCGCGGCCGAGCATTCGACCACGTAGTCGACGCCCTTGCCGCCGTTGAGTTTCTTCACCTCGGCCACGACATCCGGCGTCTTGCGGATGTTGACAACGTGGTCGGCACCAAGTTCAAGCCCTATTTTCAGGCGGTTGTCGCGGGTGCCGGTGAGGATCACCGGCTGCGCGCCCAACGCCTTCGCGACCGCCACGGCCATCAGGCCAATCGGGCCCGGGCCGGTGACGCAGACGCTTTCGCCGGCAACGAGACCGCCGAGCTCGGTCAGCGCATACATCGCGGTGCCGGCGGTGACGACGAGCGTGCCCTCTTCGTCCGACATGTCATCCTGCAGCGCGACCAGCGTGTTGATGTTGTTGACCTGGTATTCGCAGAAACCGCCATCGGTGGTGAAGCCGTTGGCGCGGTGCCCCTTGTCGACGTCGCCGTAATTAAGACCGTAGTTGTGGCAGGAGGTGTACATGCCCTCGCGGCAGCGTTTGCATTGGCCGCAGCCGGCATGAATCTCGACCGCAATCCGCTGGCCGATGTTGTACTCATCGACGCCTGGCCCGAGCGCCACGACGGTGCCCATGTATTCGTGGCCTGGCGTGAAATTCTTGTTGAACGGCAGTCCGCCCTGAATCGACGCCGGCGGTCCGTGATAGATGATCTCGAGATCCGTCGCGCAAATCGCGACGGCGTCGATGCGAACGAGAACTTCCGCCCTCTTAGGTACCGGCACCGGCTTGTTGGAAATGCTGAGCTGACCCGGTTCGCCAAGCACCCAGGCGCGCTGCGTGTCCGGAATCGGAAATTCGTTGTGGTTGGTCTTCACCCCGGCCGGTGCGTACATATTTCCTCCGATAATAATTCTATGCGTTTGCGCAAATCTAGTTAGCGACGGCGTGCGGCCGTTCGCCGTTTTGAGATCCAGGCTCGCCGAATTCGGCCGACAGTCCGCGAGTCGCCGCCGTGATCTGATCACGCATGAGCGCAATGTGTTCGTCACTTGCGCGCATTGTCGGAGTCGAAGCGCTGATAGCTCCGATCACGGTGCCGGCCTGGTCACGGATCGCCGCACCGACGCAAATGACGCCCGGCAGATATTCTTCGCGATCGATCGCATAACCGTTGCGGCGGACGATCCGCAGCGACTCGAGCAATGCAGGCAGATCGGTGATCGTCTTGTCGGTGAAACGCTTCATCCCGCTCGCGAGGATGCGCTTGATCTCGTCTTCCGGCAGCCAGGCCATGATGGCCTTGCCGACAGATGTTGCGTGAGGCGCCTCGACCTTCCCGATCTTGCCGGTGTCGACGCGGACTGCGTGGCGCGCCTCACGCACGGACAGCGTGACGACGCTGTCGCCCTGCAACGCAGCGAGATGGACCGTCTCGCCGGTCGCCTGATTGACGGTTTCGAGATAAGGCTGCGCCCGGCGCGGCAGATCGACCTGCAGGCACGCATGGCCGAGATAGATGATGCGCGGCCCGAGCGCGTAGAGGCGCCGGCCCGGCACTTTCGCCGCGAAGCCACGCTGGATGAGCGTAGCCAGCAGATGATGGCATGTCGAAATATTGAGACCGGTCCGGTTGGCGAGATCCGTCAGCGTCGCTTCACCGCCCGCTTCGGCGATGGTCTCGAGCAGAAACAAAGCGCGGTCGACGGATTGGATGCTGTGACCGTCACCTTCCCGCGTGCGCGACGCACGCGATTTGGCACCGGGGCCAGGCAGGATTGTTGCGTTCATTGGTCGTTGCTCCTTGGTCGGAAGGGAAAATCCTCGGCCAGAGGGAGTCAAGGGTTTTTCAGCATAAGGAACGTGATTTTCAGGATGTAAAAACAGGCAAATGACTGTTTTTACAGGGAAAACTAACGGGCGCCAGCCAATCCCAGCTCGATTTCGAGGGCTCCACAGAGCATTTGGCCGAGCAAAATGTGCATTTCCTGAATGCGGGCGGTCGTCGCCGACGGGACAAGTAAAAGGTGGTCGGCATGCGTCGGCATGGAGCCGCCGTCGTTAGCGCCAAACGCCGCCGTGACGAGGCCCATCGATTTCGCCTGTTTCAGTCCGGCGATGACATTCGCGCTTTTGCCGGAGGTCGAGATGGCGACCGCAACATCGCCTTTCCGGCCCAGCGCCTCGATCTGGCGGGCAAATATTTTTTCAAACCCCAGATCGTTGCCGGCGGCCGTGAGCGCCGAGCTGTCGGTCGTCAGCGCGATTGCCGCGATTGCGGCGCGATCCTTCTTGTAGCGAACGGTCAGCTCGGTCGCGAGATGCTGGGCGTCGGCCGCGCTGCCGCCATTGCCGAAAAACATCAGCTTGCCGCCGGCGTTGATCGACGTCGCGCAGGCCTGCACCAGCTTCGCAAATGCATCGGACAATGCCGCTTCCGTGCGTCGCGCAACGTCGTTGTGCTCGGCGAACTCGGCTTTAAAAAATGTGGTGAGGTCCACTGCCGCTCTCTTCACGCCGCCTCGCCGCGAAATTCAGGAACTGCATCGCGCAAGACATTGTAGATCGCCGCGCGCTCGCCACGCGTGACACCTTGCTCCAGGGTTGCCACCCAGGCGCGGATCGTCTCGAGCGAGGGCGAAACAGGTTTGGCGGCGACGATGCCGGGAATGCCGATCTCGGACGTCTCCTCGCCACGCGCAAAAAGGATCTCGTTTAAGCGCTCGCCCGGGCGGATGCCGGTGAAGGTAATCTTGATGTCGCGTTCCGGCTCAAGGCCGCTGAGCCGGATAATGCGCTCGGCCAATTCGACGATCTTTACCGGCTGCCCCATGTTGAGGACATAGACCGATGCATCTCCATTCGACTGTTCCGATGCATGACTCGCGGCCATCACAACGAGGTCGCAGGCCTCTCGAATCGTCATGAAGTAACGGACCATGTCGGGATGCGTCACCGTCACCGGACCGCCCGCTTCGATCTGCGCCTTGAACTTGGGAACGACCGAGCCGTTGGAAGCGAGCACATTGCCGAAGCGCACGGAGATGAGCCGCATCGGATGCTGGGTGCGGCGCGACAATTCGCCGTCGAGCGCCTGGCAATACATTTCCGCCAGGCGCTTGGTCGCCCCCAGCACGGAAACGGGCTCGATCGCCTTGTCGGTCGAGATCATCACCATCGCCGCGGCACCGGCAGCCGCCGCGGCATCGGCGACATTGATCGAACCGAACACGTTGGTTTTGATGCCCTCGTCCCAATCCTGCTCGAGCATCGGCACGTGCTTGAGCGCAGCCGCATGAAAGACGATGTCCGGCTTGAATTGCGCGACGAGGCCGGTGATTCTCTGGCGGTCGCGGACATCGGCAATCCGGCCCAGAATTTCGGTCGAGCTTTGCTTCGCCTTCAGTGTCTCCAGAACGGCGTGCAGCGCCGGCTCGGAATGCTCGACCACCAGCAAGCGGCTCGCGCCGAAAGTGACGATGCGGTCGCAGATTTCGGAGCCGATCGAGCCGCCACCGCCCGTCACGACGATGGCTTTTGCACTTACAAAGTTCTCAAGCCGCCGGTAGTCAATCTTCACGCTGGGCCGCAGCAGAAGGTCTTCGACGGCGACCGGAGCAAGCTGGACGGCCGGCCCTTCGGCATCGAGCGATGGAAGCTGGCTCATGCTGAGGCCAAGCTTGCGGGCACGGATCAAAATCGCCTCCGGCCGCGCCTCCGGCGTCAGCGCAGAAGGCGCAAGCACAAGCCGGGTCACCCGCTCGCCGCGACGCTCCAGGTCGGCAACGACCTGCTCGAGGTCATCGATATCGCCCAGAACGCGCAAGCCGCGGATCGACTGGCCGCGATCCGCCAAAGACGGCGAGAGCACGCCGACGGGCCAGATCTTCTTGACCGCCCCGCTTTCGATGCTGCGCAGCAGCACTTCCGCATCGGCGGCACGCCCAAGAACAAGCGTAGGAGTCGCGTCCGCGACCTTCACGCGCTGCAGCGTTCGCGCATAGTGGAAGTACCGGTAGGCGATACGCAGGCCGCCCAGAAAGAACATCTGCAGAAACCAGTACAGCAGGATGGAGATCTTGCCGAAGTAGAATGTGCCGTAGACATTCGGCGCCAACAGAACGTAGTCGAGCGCGAGCAGCGACAGCGCCAGCACAGTCGAGGCGCGGAATAAATTATAGAGGTCCGGGACCGATGTGAATCGCCACTTGTTCCGGTGCAGCCCGATGACAAAGTAGACTATGGCCGCGTAGACCAGGAAGGCCGGCAGAAATCTTCCCAGGCCGTGCAGACGCTCGTCGAGGGCCGCACCTTCAAACCGCAGGAAAAAGGTGGCGACGATCGCGACCGCGGTCGCTAACAGATCGTGCAAGACGATCAAAATTTGACGCGGCGTAAGTCTTGTCATTTTCATGTCGCGATCTTCCGCGTCGAATTATTCACGTTGCCGGCCGAATGACGGGGGGAGAATATTCCTGAAACGGAAGGGTCCGCGATTTCAGCGCGCACAAACATGCTCAGTACACGACATTCGCGTTCTTGAGAAAACCCCACACGTCGACGACGGGCTTCCCCTTCAAATCGGCGCGCGCGTAAACGGAATGCGGCGTGCAAAGGATCAAGATGTCGCTGCGCGTGACCACTTGCTCGAGAGGCAGCAACGCAGGATCGGTCGTCACGAAAGGATCTGTCGTGAGGACCTCGCGCGCCAGCATTTCCAAGGATCGCTTGAGCTTGTAGCTCAACGATGCACGCGTGTCATCGATCTCGGCCTTGAACGCCATGCCCAGAAGGCCGACGGTCATTTTCGAGACGTCGTATGACCGGCGCAGATCATCGACGAGCTGCAGCACGAAACCCTCATTGACCTGCATCGCGGCATGGCCGAGACCGAACTGATTGCGTGCATAGGCCGCAAGCTGCATCGTGTCCTTGAACAGGCAAGGCCCCGCCGAGAAGCCCGGCCCCGGAAAGTTTTTCGCGCGCGGATAATTCTGCTTCATCGCGCGCATCACCGCCTGATAGTCCGCACCAGCGGATTTTGCGATCATATAGAACTGATTGGTCGCCGCGAATTCAATGTACCGGTAGGCATTGTTGAAGAGCTTCGCAAATTCGGCCTCGATCGGCCTGACGACCACCAGTTCCGGAACGATCTTGCGGAATAGCGCGCTTGCTTGCTGCTCGGCTTCCGGCGTGGTTGCGCTGATGATTTGCGGCATCTCGCGCAGCTCTTTGACGCCGTATCCCTGCACCACGCGCTCGGGGCAGAACGCAAGACCGTTCTTGCGGCCAAGCCGGTTCAGGTAGTCCTGAAGCCAGTCGGTCGTTCCGGGATAGACGGTCGAGCGCAGGATCAGCAACTGCTCGTCACTGACATGCGGAAGCAGGCCATCGATGCAGCGCTGGATTTCGGCTTGCACCGGGTTGAGGAATTCATCGACCGGCGTGCCAATGGTGACCACGACAGGACCGGAGCGGCTGATCTCCTTTGGAGAAGACGTAAAGATGAGCCGCTGGCTCTCCAACGCTTTCGCCAAAAGTGGCGCCGCGCCATGCTCGATAAACGGCAACTTCCCGGAGCTCAGCACTGCAAGCGCCGTCTCGTTGAGGTCGTTGACGTTGACGGTGAGGCCTGCGTCCGCAAGGGCCAGCACGAGCGGGATGCCGACGTGACCCGCGCCGCCGACGACCGTGAGATCGGCCGTCCTTGCGCCCGCGGGGACGGAAGGCGCTCTCTTGGTCGATGTAATGTTCAAGCGATCCACTTGCGTCCGGTTCGAAGCGCCATTTTAGCAAAGTTCTGCGACAGGACCCGCGCGTCTGCATACACAGGTTAATCGACGGGTTTCCAGATACTTAGCTATCAAATTCCGCTGCCGTACAACAGCAAATTGGGACCTGTGCGGTTGCGGGGCAATTCTCTTGCGCACGCAGGAGGGTCATGCCAAGCCCTCGCTCCATTCGGCGACCACCAAGGACCGAGGATCACATGCGCCGCACGTTTCTGTTGCTGGCCAAAGCGGCGATATCCGGCCTCCTGCTCTATTTTTCTCTGCGTTGGGTCAATTTCGATACGCTGGTCGAGCGATTAAACCGTCTCGAACCGGGCTGGCTACTCCTCGCCGTTGTTCTCTTGGCGATCCAGCTGTTGCCGCTATCGGCGCGCTGGCGACAGATTGCCATTTCCTGCGGCACCGATATGGGCTTTGCCGGAACGCTGCAGATCAATTTCATTGCCGCATTTTTCAATCAGGTTTTGCCCTCGACGATCGGCGGCGACGGTGTCCGAATCTGGTTCGCCGCCCGCAGAGGTGCCGGCTGGGCGAACGCAACCTACTCCGTCCTGCTTGATCGAATCTTTGGTGTTTTTGTTCTCGCACTCATGGTCGCTGCGTGCCTGCCCTGGACGTTCCAGCTCATCCGTGAACCGGTTCCGCGCACGGTCCTGCTGGTGCTCGCGTGCGGCGCGATCGCAGGTTCATTGATGGTGTTATTGGCCGGCACGCACTTCGATCGATTGCTTCGCCGATGGACGATAACGCGCCACGTGGCGGCAGCCGCCGAGGCCGCCGTGAAAATTTGTCGATCGCTCCGATCGGCCGCGATCGTGATCGGATCCTCGATCATGGTTCACCTATTGACGATCACCGCCGCCTGGTGCTGCGTCAGAGCAGTTGCCGCACCTGTCGGGTTTGCGCATGTTCTTTTCCTGATGCCCCCCGTGTTGTTGATTGCGACCGTGCCAATATCGATCGCCGGCTGGGGCGTCCGTGAAACCAGCATGATCGCAGCATTCGCATATGCCGGGCTCACCGAAAGCGACGGTCTGACACTGTCCATCCTGTTCGGCGCGGTAAGCTTCATCATTGGGATCGTTGGCGGCATCGTGTGGATCTCCGGCGGGTTCCGGACAGCGACATTTACGCCAACGGTGGCCGATGCCGAGATAGCGACCGGAAAACCGTGACCCCGATATGCGGACCGTGCAGGAATGATCGTCAAAACTGATTCAAATCCGGTCGCGCCAGTGACACGCCGTCCCGCCGCGTTCCTCGATCGCGACGGGGTTCTCAACATCGATCATGGCTATGTCCACCGGCCCGAGCATCTTGAATGGGTAGCGGGGGCGCCCGAGAGCGTGGGCCTGCTCAATGAGGCGGGCTATTACGTGCTGGTGATAACCAATCAGTCAGGTGTGGCGCGCGGTTTTTTCGACGAAGCGGCGGTAAAGTCATTCCACGCGCATATGCAGAATGTCCTGGCCGAAAAAGGCGCTCACATCGATGCGTTCTATTATTGTCCGCATCATCCGGAAGGAACCGTGAAGGCATTCGCCATGGCCTGCAGCTGCCGGAAACCGCGCACGGGCATGCTCGAGCAGGCTGCGCGCGATTGGCCGATCGACATAAACAGAAGCTTCTTCATCGGCGACAAAGATCTCGACATGGCCGCCGCCGCCGCTTTCAAGGTCCGCGGAATCAAGTTCGACTCGCGCCTGCATTCTCTTCCCGATCTGGTGCGTCAGGAGCTCGCGACCCATAAAAGTCCGCAAGGCCCGTCCCACCCATGAATGATGTCACCGGCGCGCTGGATCGCGCGCGGCTTCTGAATGCATTCTTGCTCCTTTGGCTTTCCGGCACGGCGTTGCGATTCACCATCCTAGCCGTCCCGCCCGTGATTCCGTTCATCCACGATGAAATGGATATGAGCGCGACCCAGGTGGGAATCCTGACCGGGCTTCCGTCGATGCTTTTCGCCTTTGCCGCGGTGCCTGGCTCGCTGCTCATCGCCCGGCTCGGAGTCCGCACCGCGCTTGTGCTTGGTATCGCGGTCAATGCGATCGGCGGCGCGCTGCGCGGCGCGGTGCCCGACATCTTCTGGCTCTACGCCATGACAATTGCGATGGGCGCCGGCGTGGCCATCATGCAGGTGACGCTGCCACCGGCGGTCCGTCTCTGGTTGCCGCACAAGATCGGATTTGGGACCGCGGTCTACACCAACGGCCTGCTGGTCGGCGAAATCGCGCCGGTCGCCCTCACGTTGCCGCTGGTCCTGCCCCTGGTCGGCACATGGCAGATGGGTTTTGTCTTTTGGAGCGTACCCGTCGCGATCATCGCATTGCTCGTCCTGCTGTTTGCACCGCGGCCGGGCACGGCAAACGGATTGCAGACGCGCCGGCGCTGGTGGCCGGACTGGAACAATGCACTGATCTGGCGGCTCGGCATCATGCTCGGCAGCGTCAACGCAACCTATTTTGCCACCAACGCATTCATCCCCGATTACCTGAGGAGCACCGGCGAAGCCGAATGGACCAGCGCAGCACTCTCGGCGCTGAATATCGGACAGATTCCCGCCTCGTTGATTTTGCTGGCTGTTGCCGGCCGCCTCGAACGAGCCGTCTGGCCGTATATCGTTTGCGGTCTGCTCTGCGTCATCGCAGCGATCGGAATCGTTTTCGGCAGCGGCATCTGGATCGTGGCGGCAGCATCCCTGCAGGGCTTTGCCGCAGCGGCGATTCTCGTTCTTGTCCTTGCGCTGCCGCCGCTGCTTAGTCCTCCAGACGACGTGCATCGCGTGACCGCCGCCATGTTTACGATCAGCTATAGCTGTGCGGTAATCGTGCCCGTCATCAGTGGCCTCAGTTGGGACGTGAGTGGAATCCCCGCTACGGCATTTTTGCCTATTGCGTTGTGCGGATTTTTGCTGGCTATCCTTGCACCGGCGATCAATCATATCCCCCGCACGGGACACTGAGATGATGCGAGCAATTCCGGTCGGAGCAAAAGGTACATACATCCTGCGCGTCGTGCCCGCCCACCTCGCGAACCAGTTCAAGGACGTTACCCTGCCGCCCGTGTTCGCCACGCCGATGATGGTGACTGCGATGGAAAATGCCGCGCTCAACGCGGTGCGAGACTATCTCGACCCCGGCGAGAGCGCCGTCGGCACCGCCGTGAATATCCGCCATCTCGCCGCAACGCCGGTCGGCCATCGCGTGACGGCCGAGGCGGTCGTCACCAAGGTCGACGGCCGTCGCATCGAATTCGACGTGACTGCGCGCGACGAAAGCGAGGAAATCGGCAACGGCACGCACGAGCGCATGGTTGTCGACCTTGCACGCCTCACGCAGCGTCTCGCGGCAAAGAAGCGCTCCTAGTCGCAGTTTCGCACTGCTGACCGACTATATCGGCGTCAGTGGCGTGGCGGCCGTCCGATCAGACCGAACAGAATTTCCGCGATCCGTTCACCTGGCTCGAGTACACGGTCGGACAGTCTCGTTAAATCCCCCGGTTAGCCACGGCCTCCGGCTGATTATATGGCGGTCAATGCATACGAGGACTCTGCGCAAAATATCCACGGAGCAAACTGTCAAGGGTCTTGCTACGATCGAGTTCCCCGACTTTGTCCTCCATGCCCTCGGCTCGTAATAAATCCCGTGCCGACCCGTGGGCACCGACGATCCGAAGCGCAATGTTTCGAGAGACAAGTTCGTCATGAAGCTGATGCAGCATGCGCGAACCCGCAAGGTCGAGATACGGAGCTGCCGAAAGATCGCAGATCATCAGGCGGATGTCGGGTGGGCTACCATGGAGGCGATCTAAGACCGCTTCCATGACGGAATCAGCATTGATGTAAATCAGCGAAGCCTCGGGACGGAAGGCGATCACGCCAGGCAGTGGCTCGTTCTCGGGATGGCGGTCCACGTCTGAATAACTATTGGTACCGGGAATACGACCAAGGAACGCAACGTGCGGGCGCGACATGCGGGCGAGCAGCAACAATATTGAGGCAAGTGCCGCAAGCAGGATACCTTGGAGGATTCCAAGAAGCAGCACGGCTCCAAGGGCGATCGCGGCGGCGAAGAAGTCCAGCCGACTCACTCGCCACATGCGGAGCAGTGCTGGAAAGTCCAACAACCCATACACCGCCGTCAAAACGACGGCAGCCAACACCGCCTTCGGAAGATTTTCAAGCAAGCCGGTCAGAAAGAGCAGGCAAAGCGCAAGTGTAATCGAGGCAAAGACAAGCGCGAGGGAAGTGCGCGCGCCGGCCTTGTCATTCACTGCCGATTGCGACAGTCCGCCAGCCACCGGATAGCCGTGCCCCATCGCAGCTGCGAGGTTGGCCGCACCGATACCGAGAAGCTCTTGCCGAGGGTCCAACGCATATCCATGCTTGGCAGCAAAGGTTCGGGCGGCAGATACGCCTTCGATATAAGCGAGCAATAGGCAACCAGCAGCCAAAGGGATTATTCCCTCTACGTCGCGCAGTCTAAGAGCTGGACCTGACAGGGTGGGTAAGCCCGCCGGAACTTCTCCCGTCGTTGGCACTCCAAGTGTGGGAAGCCCGAGTACGGTGGCAGCAATGATCGATAGCGCGACAACCCCAAGCGCGACGGGTTTTCCAGGCAGCAGGCGTTCGCCGAACACGAGCAGCCCGATTGCGACAACACCGACGACGAGAACGAGGTAGTGCATCTGGCCAAGCTGTCCGGCTAAGAGCCAAGCCCGATCAAAAAAGTTATGACCCCCGCCTTTCACGCCAAAAAGGCTTGGCAGCTGGGTCATAGCGATGGTCAAGCCAGCGCCAGCCTTGAAGCC
>DASSSM010000424.1:0-2696 GCA_035708425.1 Pseudolabrys sp. | reverse complement strand
AAACTTCGACCGCGGCTGCAAGTCGCGCGGCCGGCGTCATGGCAAGCCAAGTAGAATGCGCACCGCGAAAATGACCCACATCAGAATCAATACCAGGAGGCAAAGTCCAAACACGGCGCCGCGACGCGGGACACGGTTGCTCGTCACGTGAATGTAGGCGTGCACAATGCGCATCAACACAAAGATCCAAGCCATCGCGACAAACAGGACGTCGGCATGGCGCGTGATGATGGCAAGAACGGTTAAAACGTAAAACAGAACGGGTATTTCGAGCTGATTGTGCGCCGCATTTGCGATCTGCAGTACATGGGGCGGCCAATTCGGCTCCCGGAGTGCCACGTTACGCGGGTGCACTTCGCCACTCTGAATGAGTGTGACCCGGTAGTACGCCATCCAGCAAAACAGCCCGAATGTGAGAGCAACTTCAACGAAAAGCGGCATTAGCACGATATCGATGGGCATTGACGCCTCCTGGAACTTTAACGCCTCGCCGGCCGCCGCCTCGGAGCAACCTACACCCGGCTGGGATAGTTCGGGCTCTCGCGTGTGATCGTCACATCGTGCACGTGGCTCTCGCGCAGACCCGCCCCGGTAATGCGGATGAATTCTGCCTTCTTGTGCATCTCCGCAAGATTTTTGGCGCCCACGTAACCCATGGCGGCGCGCAGTCCGCCAGCAAGCTGGTGAAGAACTGTTGCGGCCGCACCTTTGTATGGCACCTGACCTTCTACGCCCTCCGGAACCAGCTTGAGTGCGTCCTTGATATCCTGCTGGAAATAACGGTCCGCCGAGCCACGCGACATCGCACCGACGGATCCCATGCCGCGATAGGTCTTGTACGAACGGCCCTGATACAGAAAAACCTCGCCCGGCGTCTCGTCCGTGCCCGCGAGAAGCGAGCCAACCATCGCACAGTCGGCGCCTGCCGAAATGGCTTTTGCCAGATCGCCGGAATACTTGATGCCGCCGTCGGCAATTACAGGCGTATTCGATGCTTTTGCCGCGTCAACGCAATCCATAATCGCCGTCAGCTGTGGCACGCCTACGCCGGCAACGACCCGCGTCGTGCAGATCGAACCGGGGCCGATGCCTACTTTGATGGCGTCAGCTCCGCAGTCGATCAGCGCCTTGGCGCCCTCGCTGGTCGCGACGTTGCCGGCCACTACCTGCACCTTGTTCGACTGACGTTTGATGCGGGTCACCGCGTCGAGCACATATTTCGAATGGCCATGAGCGGTGTCGACCACAACAAGGTCGACGCCGGCTGCGATGAGCGCTTCGGTGCGCGCAAAACCCTTGTCGCCGACGGTCGTCGCCGCTGCAACACGAAGCCGACCTTGCTCGTCCTTGCAGGCGTTCGGATTGGCAACGGCCTTTTCGATATCTTTCACCGTGATCAGGCCAACGCAGCGATACTGCGCATCGACGACCAGAAGCTTCTCGATGCGATTCTGGTGGAGAAACCGCTTGGCCTCATCCTGGCCGACGCCTTCCCGCACAGTAATGAGTTTCTTGGTCATCAGCTCCGATACGGGCTGTCGCGGATCGGTGGCAAAGCGCACGTCGCGGTTGGTCAGAATGCCGACTAGCTTACCCGGCTGCGAACCGGCGGAGCGCTCAACCACCGGAACGCCGGAGATATGGTTGTCCTTCATCAGGTCGAGCGCCTGCTGGAGTGTTGCGTCGGGTTCGATCGTGAGCGGATTTACGACCATGCCGGATTCGAATTTTTTCACCTGACGGACCTGCGCTGCCTGCACATCCGGCTCCATGTTTCGGTGAAGCACGCCGATGCCGCCCGCTTGCGCCATGGCGATCGCCATCTGCGCCTCCGTGACCGTATCCATCGCCGAGGCGATGATCGGAATGTTGACGGGAATCGAGCGGGTAATGCGTGAGCGGATATCGACGTCGGCGGGCAGAACTTCTGACAGGCCGGGCTTTATCAGCACGTCGTCGAAAGTGAGCCCTTCGCGCGGGCTTGCATTATTTTTTCCGGCCATCGCCAACTCCGTCTTGCCCAAAAGGGCAATCGGACCGGCCGGCAGGGGTTAAAAATGCCCGTTGCGAGGGGTCCCTCGCCTGCGTCACGGCCCGCTTTTGGGTTGGCGTGGGTCGATAGCACGGGATCGCGCCGATTCCTAGCGCAATCGCGGATGGCTGTTATGAAGTCGTAAACAGGATGGGGGCCTCTTTCCGCCGCCGCTTTACGCTTCAAAATCCGCATTCAATGACGCCTGAGCCCCCAGTCGTCCATGCCGCCCCGTGACCGCACTGTCCCGCCGATCATCGCGATCGCATTGTTCGCGGGGAACATGGATTCTACCGCCCCGGCTAGGACCTTTGGCTATTCTCGCCGCGAAATCCAGTTGCAAGCAGATAAAGTTCGGCCGAATCTGCCCGGCTTGCAGCCGGTTTCAGATGCTTGACGGTTTTGTAATCGCGCTTGAGGGACGCCAGCAATTCAGCCTCCGTGCCCCCTTGCAGCACCTTTGCAAGAAAGCTGCCGCCGGGAGCTAGCACCTCCCGGGCAAAATCCGCAGCTGCCTCGACCAATGCCATGATCTTCAGATGGTCGGTCTTGGCATGACCGGTTGCGTTGGCCGCCATATCAGACATCACCACGTCGGCCGGACCGCCGATCATGTCCTTGAGCTTTGCTGGCGCGCTTTCGTCGAGGAAATCCAGGCCCGCAA
>DASSSM010000423.1:0-4557 GCA_035708425.1 Pseudolabrys sp. | reverse complement strand
CACGGCGTCGATCCGCGCCGGTTGATCCTTGTCGAATTTAATCCTGATTTTTGCCGGCTGCTGCGCACGCGTTATCCGGCGGCAACGGTTGTGCAGGGCGATGCCTATCGTCTGCGAAGGCTGCTCGAAAGCTACGTCGATGAGCCAGCCGCCGCGGTCGTATCGGGGCTTCCGCTGGTAACCAAGCCCCTGCGCACCAGATTGCGCCTGATTTCCGACGCGATGACCCTGCTCGCAACAGGTGCTCCGTTCGTGCAGTTCACATACGCGATGTTGCCGCCAATTCCGAAAGAATTGTCCGGTGTGCGAGCCGAATCGTCCGAACTCATCTGGATGAATCTGCCGCCAGCGCGCGTGTGGGTCTATCGCGGCTGCTGATGGTGTGGTGCCATCGCCCGCGAAAGCGGAGCCGCTGATGCCGATCCCCAAAATTCTCGTTGTGCCAGGCTCGATACGCACGGGCTCGCACAATGTTCGGCTGGCGGCACTGGCGGCAAAAGAGCTCACGCTTCTCGATGTCGAAGTCACCCGCATTTCCCTTGCCGACTATCCGCTGCCGATTTACGACGCGGACATCGATGCGCGCGCCGGACAGCCCGCCAACGCGCTCAAGCTCAAGCAAATGATCATGGCGCATCACGGTGTATTCATCGCTAGCCCAGAGTACAGCGCGTCCGTCACGCCGCTTCTGAAGAACGCCATCGATTGGGTGTCGCGCGTGCGCGAGCGAGGTGATCCGACCTACGCCGCATTCAAGGGACGTGTGTTTGCCATCTCATCGGCTTCGCCCGGACGCGCGGGCGGATTGCGGTCGCTGATGGCTCTGCGGCAAATTCTTGAGCTCGGCTGCGGTGCTCTGGTCATTCCTGAGCAAGTCACCATTCAACGGGCCGATACGGCGTTTGACGAGATGGATAACATCACCGATACCGCCATCGCCAACCAGCTTCGGACGCAACTCGAACGTCTGGTCGATATGGCACGAATGATGGTGCGGGGGGTCTGATCGTGTCGTTGGATGCGCGTGAGCGACTGATTGTTGCGCTTGACGTACCGTCTGTGGCTGCCGCCGAGGCAATGGTCGCGCGTCTCGGTGATGCGGTCTGGTTTTACAAGATCGGATACCAACTTGCTTTTGCCGGCGGCCTGCCCTTTGCCGCTCGGCTGATCGCATCCGGCAAGCAAGTGTTTCTCGACCTCAAGCTGCACGACATCGGCAACACGGTGACAAAAGGCGTGGAGAGCGTCGCACAAATGGGCGCCACGTTCCTGACGGTTCACGCCTACCCGCAAACCATGAAGGCCGCAGTCGAGGGCAAGCAAGGCTCAAAGCTGCGCATTCTCGCGGTGACCGTGCTGACGTCCTATGACGATGCCGACCTTGCCGCCGCCGGCTATGAGATGAGCGTCAAAGAACTCGCGGCCGCTCGTGCCGCGCAAGCGCGGGACATAGGGGTCGACGGACTTGTCTGCTCGGCGGAAGAAGCGGCCTCGCTGCGGGACATTGCGGGTCCCGGTATGGTGCTGGTGACACCCGGCATCCGGCCGGCCGGAAGCGCCGCCGGCGATCAAAAAAGGATCATGACACCTGCCCGTGCGATTGAGGCAGGCGCCAACTATCTGGTGGTCGGCCGGCCTGTTCTTGAGGCGCGCGAGCCCAAGGTCGTGGCAGATGCAATCGTGGCCGAGATCGAACAGACCGCCAAATCATAGGGAGTGAAGGCATGGCGAAGGGTTACTGGATCGGGCGGGTCGATGTGAAAAGTGACGAGGGCTACAAGCCCTACGCCATGGGCAATCAGGCGATATTCAAGAAATATGGAGCACGTTACGTCGTGCGCGCCGGCAAGTTCGAATGCGTCGAGGGTAACGCGCGCTCCCGCAACGTGGTCATCGAGTTTCCGGATTATGCGACCGCGCTTGCTTGTTACAATTCCCCCGAATATCGGGCGAACATGAAGCTGCGCCAGCCGCATTCCACCGCGGATATTGTGGTTATCGAGGGTTACGACGGCCCCCAGCCGTAGTCGCCTTTTGCTGGCCCTCGCGCTATACCGGCGCCAAGTTCCGGGAGTTAACCCATGGCCGAGATGCGGCTCGTGGTCGCCGGTGCCGGCGGGCGGATGGGCCGCACGCTGGTTAAGGCGATCGCCGACAGCAAGGAGTTTGCGCTTGCGGGCGCCCTCGAGGACGCGCGTTCGCCGCTGATCGGCTGGGACGCGGGCGTGTTGGCAGGCCTGCCGGAGAATGGCGTCAAGCTGACCGGCGACGCCGGGCCCTTGCTTGCGAAGGCTGACGGGATCGTTGATTTCACCGCGCCAAGCGCGACGCTCGAATTTGCCGCGCTGTCTGCCAAGGCCGGCAAGGTGCACATCATAGGAACGACCGGACTGAGCGCCGCCGACGAGGCAAAAATCAAGGACGCCGCCAAGGGCGCGGTGATCGTCAAGTCGGGCAACATGAGCCTCGGCGTCAATCTGCTCGCGGCGCTCACGAAGCGCGTGGCAAAGACGCTCGACAATTCGTTCGACATCGAAATCCTGGAAATGCATCACAATCAGAAAGTCGATGCGCCGTCGGGCACTGCGCTGATGCTTGGCCGTGCGGCGGCGGACGGGCGCGGCATCGCGCTCGACAAGCATTCCGTCAAAAGCCGCGACGGCCACACCGGCGCGCGTAAGGTTGGCGATGTCGGTTTTGCTACTCTGCGGGGCGGAACCGTTGTGGGTGAGCACAGCGTAATTTTTGCCGGCGCGGCCGAGCGTGTGGAACTCACGCACAAGGCCGAGGATCGCATGATCTTCGCGCGCGGTGCGCTGCATGCGGCACGTTGGGCGCGTACGCAAAAGCCGGGACTTTATTCCATGATGGACGTTCTAGGTTTGAAGGACTTCTGAGGAATCGCATGACTGACCGTCTTCTCGTGCTCGTGCGCCACGGCCAGAGCGACTGGAACCTCAAGAACCTGTTCACCGGTTGGCGTGACATCGACCTCACCGAGAAGGGCGTCGCTGAAGCGCGCGATGCCGGCCGCAAGCTCAAGGCGCAAGGGATCAAGTTCGACGTCGCATTTACGTCCGCGCTCAAGCGCGCGCAGCGCACGCTCGACCTGATGCTGACCGAGCTGGGCCAGACGACAATCCCGATTTTCAAGGATCAGGCCTTGAACGAGCGCGATTACGGCGATCTCGTCGGACTCAACAAGGACGACGCACGCAAGAAATGGGGTGAAGAGCAGGTCCACATCTGGCGCCGTTCCTACGATGTGGCGCCACCCGGCGGCGAAAGCCTGAAGGACACACTTGCCCGCGCTTTGCCGTATTACGTGACTGACATTCTGCCGCGCGTACTGCGCGGCGAGCGCGTGCTGGTCGCCGCACACGGCAATTCATTGCGTGCCCTTGTCATGGTGCTCGACAAGCATACGCCCGATAGCATCACCAAGCTCAATCTGGATACCGGCGTGCCGATGATCTACCGGCTCAACGCCGATTCGACAGTTGCTTCGAAGCTCGATCTCGCAGCCTAGCTAGGCCGCTGCGGACATTCCCGCTTCCCAGCCGAGCATCGCGCGCTTGCGTGTGATGCCCCAGTGATAGCCGGTGAGCTCGCCGCTCTTGCCGATAACGCGATGGCACGGCACCACGAAACAGATCGGATTCTTGCCAACCGCGGCGCCGACTGCGCGCGCAGCTTTTGGCGCGCCGGCCCTGGCAGCGAGATCGGAATAGGTGGTGAGCTTGCCCATGGGGATGTCGAGCAGCCTTTCCCACACACGCACCTCGAAATCGGTGCCGATCAACACCACGCGCAGCGGCTGGTCTTTGCGCCAGAGCGCCGCGTCGAAAATGCGGCGTGCGGTCGGTGCCGTCGCCGTGAAGTCCTCAACGTATTTGGCCTTTGGCCACCGTGATTTCATGTCGCGGAGGGCCGCGCGTTCCTTGCCGGCGTCGGCGAGCGCAAGGCCTGCGAGTCCACGCGGCGTGATCATCACCAGCGCCATGCCGAACGGGCAGGGGTGAAATCCGTAGGTAATGGTGAGGCCTTCACCACCGGCTTTCCATTCGCCGGGCGACATTGCCTCATGCGTGACGAACAGGTCGTGCAACCTGCCAGGCCCTGACAAGCCGACTTCGTAGGCGGTGTCGAGCACGCTCGCCGATGAGCGCAGAAGCTCACGCGCATGGTTGAGCGTGAGCGCCTGCAGGAATGCCTTCGGCGTCAACCCGCACCAGCGGCGGAACAGGTGATGCAGATCGGTCGCGGATACACCAGCAGCGTTAGCGATAACGTCGATCTCGGGCTGCGCGCGCCAGTTTCCGCGGATATGGGCGATCGCGCGGCGCACGACGTCGTAATCTGCTGCCGCCGTCGGGAGCGGCGCGAATTCGGTGAAGCGGTCGGTCACGGTGTTTCTTGCCAGGTTCACATTCATGACCGCTATTTAGGGCTATCCGGACGCCTCCACCACCCGATTTCTGGCTATTCGAACACAGTCCTTGTTGGCCCCCGGCGGGCTTCGACGAGTGCTTTTCCAAGCTCCTTCGCAAAGCCGGC
>DASSSM010000422.1:0-6657 GCA_035708425.1 Pseudolabrys sp. | reverse complement strand
CGTGAAGGCCTGGATGGAGAAGTATTTGCGGGAATCGGTCCATGCGCCGACCGGCAGCCAGCCGGTGCCACGTGCAAGCGCGCCCAGCGATTCAATACTGTATTTGTAGCTGTTCTCGGTATGAATCGTTTCGCCGGCACGGAAATCAATCGTCTCGCCGGCCACCCGCACCTTCTGGCGCTTCAGGCTGGCGAGGTGCATTTCGATGCGGTGTTTTTCACGATTGTAAAAGGCGTGATGCTCAAACATATCGAGCCGGAAATTACCGCCAAGCTCGCGATTGATGCGCGCGAGCAGATTGAGATTGAATTTTGCCGTCACTCCTTCGGCGTCATTGTACGCGGCGTTGAGCACCTCGGCAGGCTTGATCAGGTCTACCCCGACGATAAGTGTCGTCCCCTCTCCCAGAATATTCGCGGCATTACGTAAAAACGCGGCTGCTTCTTGCGGCTCAAAATTGCCGATGGTTGAGCCGGGGAAAAAGCCGATGCGTGCGGGCGCGGCTTTGGCTTCTGCCGGCAACGCAAACGGTTTGCATATGTCCGCCGTGACGGGCAGCACCTTGACTTGCGGAAAATCCACGCGCAGCTCGGCGGCCTCGCGCTCGATCATCTCGCCGCAGATATCGACCGGAACGTAGGCGGCAAGTTTCGGCGCAGCGCTCAACACAATGCGCGCCTTTTTGCTCGAGCCACTGCCGAACTCCACAAGCGCCGCGCCCGCAGGGATGAGCTTTGCGATGTCGGCGGAGTGCCGGCGCAAAGTGCTCATTTCGCAGCGGGTTGGATAATACTCTGGAACTTCCGTAATGCGCTCGAACAGGTCGGAGCCGGTGGCATCGTAGAAATACTTGGCCGGGATATGTTTCGGCGCGGCGCGCAGGCCGTCAAGCACATCGGCCTCAAATTCGGATTGCTCGTGATGCTGCGGTATACGTTTTCTGAGTGCTGCTGCAACCATCTCGCGCCTTTCAAATGAACTCTGCCAGCCGCAACCCGCTGAACTGCCAGCGCGCCGGCGGATAGAAGAAGTTTCGGTAACTCACGCGCTCATGGTCTTCGGGCGTCGCCAGTGAGGAGCCACGGAGCACCATCTGGCTGACCATGAACTTACCGTTATATTCGCCGAGCGCGCCTTCGGCGGCGCGATAGCCCGGATAGGGTAGATAGGCACTGCGCGTCCATTGCCAAGCGATGCCGAAAGCATCGGCGATGATGTCATGGCGCGCCGCGGTCTCCCACTCCATCTCGCTCGGCAGATGCTTTCCGGCGAAGCGCGCGAAAGCGTCGGCCTCGTAATAGCTGACGTGTTGTACCGGTGAAGCCGGATCGACGGGCCTTAGGCCACCCAACGTTACGACATGCCAGGCTCCATCCTTCTGCCGCCAATAACCCGGTGCCTGCCAGCTTTCGTTCTGCACCGTTGTCCAGCCGTCGGAGAGCCAAAGGGACGGCGTCGTGTAGCCGCCAGCGGAGATGAATTCGAGCCACTCGGCATTGGTAACGAGATGCCGGGCGATCCGCACGCGCGGAATGAGCTCGTCGTGAACCGGTGTTTCGTTGTCGAAACAGAAACCGTCACCATCATGACCGATCGCATGCACGCCGGCTGGCACGTCGACATAACCGCGCGGACCTTGCGTCGCGCGCGGAGGTTGCCATTTGGGGTCGTAGACCGGATCGGTGGGATTCTGCGCAAATGCGTGGAGAATGTCTGTGAGCAGCAACTCCTGATGCTGCTGCTCGTGGTGCAGTCCGATCTCGACGATCGTGAAGACGCGCTCCGCTGCCTCGGCCGGCACCTGCCCAATCAGCCGTTCGACTGCGGCATCGACATGCGCCCGGTAGGCTCCGACTTCCGCACCGTTCGGGCGCGTGATCAGGCCCCGCTGCGGCCGCGCATGACGCGGACCGGCGGCGACATAGTACGAGTTGAAAAGAAACGGAAATCGTTCGTCGAAGATCCGGTACGCGGGGTCGTGCGGCACCAGAAGGAATTGCTCGAAGAACCAGGTGACATGCGCGCGGTGCCACTTGGCCGGGCTTGCATCCGCCATCGACTGGACGATCTGGTCCTCGGCCGACAGATGCGACGCACGGTTTTCCGTTTCCGCCCGCACACGACGAAAAGCCTCAAGCCAGATTGCACGAGTCTCATCCAGGGAACGCTTGGGCCTGTTCGCCGGCCCTTTGTGGAGAGCCGGCGACATTCCGGTTCGCGCCATGGAAATCCTCCGTGACTATACAAAGGGCTTCGGCAGTCGATTTACGTACAAAGACGAACTATGGACGCAATTGTTCCATCGCAAGGACGCCCTAGCAACTTCGAGCGGTCTTCTCATCACGTGCCAACAGAATTGTAATACATGACATCGCGGATCGAAATGCGGCAATCCGTTGATCGGACGCATCAAATCCTGATTCATCCGAGCGGACGGAACCTCGTCGCGCCTCGAAGATCCGAATTTATCGAGATTCCGGTTGCAGCGGTCCCGGACGCCGGAATGGACCGACATACCAAGCTACCTAGACTCGGTGCGGGAGCGAAGGTGTCGCCCTATCTCAATTCCAAACGTGCGGTTCGCCGGTCGATCAGCCCGCGAATCATGACGTTGAATGCGACAACTATTCTGTCTTCATCTTCCTTGGAGGTGCCGTAGTCGACCCCATGCGAAAGGTAGCTCGGCCATATCAACATGCGACCTTTCTCAGCCGGAACCGTCAGAGTGGCAGAGTTAAAGACGTTGTTTTCCGTATACGCTGGTTCGATCAATCGTGCGTTTATTCTCGGGTCAAAGAAGAGTGTGGGTCCGCAGTTCTTCGGGGCCTTAATGTAGATAATCCCGCTGAACAGACAGTTCGGATGGATATGCATATGATGGCGATGATTTGGATGGGTAATATTCGCCCACATATTGGTGATGTAGTGCGACTCTCTTTTTATTTTATAGAGATCGAGAACCTGTCCGGATTCAGTCATGATCATATCGACTAACTCTTTCATCTCCGGAAGAGTATGAATGTCGTCGGCGGTAAGAAAGGCGAAGTCTCCAAAGTTATGTTTGAGTCCCTGGCTGGTTTTCTGCATTTCCCGCAACTTTTTCTCTACCCGGTCACAAGCGCCAAGGTCGGACACCTTCCCGGTGAACATCGGTGTTGGGAAAAGCATTTGCATCTGCTTGTCGATCAGCTGCATTTCCGGTTCTCCTCCCCCCAAAACGTTCCACTCGATTGAGTGCGTCAAACGATAATCGAAAGCTGCCGTTCGGGCCACTTGATCAGCGGACATGCACGCGTCGATGTGGTGATCGAACAGGCAAGCCAACGCGCCGATTCAGACGCGCTTTGCTTGGGAGATCTCTTGAACTAGAGGCGATCGCTTTCCCAATCGGGCGTCTGCGTGGTGCCCGAATTTGGTAGCGGGGGAGGGACTCGAACCCCCGACCTCCGGATTATGATTCCGCTGCTCTAACCAGCTGAGCTACCCCGCCATTCCGAAACAAACCGCCGGAATGGGCGCGATATAGGAAGCCCAAGCAAACGCTGTCAAGCAATCGCGCGCTTCTGCTGCCGCCCCGGCGATTATTTCGGCTGAACCGACTGGTCACCTCCGGGGCTGCCGGGCGGCGGAATGACCGGCATCGAGCCACCGGTCGGCGGGGTCGGTTGCCTGATCTCGGGGTCGATATGTTCCGGCGGGCAAATGACGCCACCCGACCGCGCAAGTCTCTCACTCAGATCGTCCTTCCCGTCCTGGCGATGAGTCTCGGCGCCTCCCTTCCCGACCGTTGTCTGCGTGTCCGAGCGCGCGCACGCGTTCGGATCGAGCTGGTCGGCCTTGGGCGCGACCGGCGTCTTTGTTGGCGGCGGCGCCTGCGCAGTGGCCAGTGACGGCAGCAGCAGCGCCGACATGACCAGGGCGAGAAAACAGATTTCGCGAGCCATCGCACACTCCATGCTCGGACATGCAGAGCAGTAGGTAACGATTTGATATGAGGGAGAGTTCCGGTCAGGCGCCGTTGCCGAGCCGCTTGAAACGGATCAGCGAGAAATGGCCGAGCGGCGGCATCGGCCGGTGCTCCAATACGCGCACCCCGCCGTGGCGTTCGGCCCAATCGGCGAGACGCCCAAAGCGAAATTCCGGCCGCCACCCCAGCCGGCGCGCGATCGGCGCAAAGCAGACCTCGAAGGCGCGGCGCGGACCTGCTTCAGCGCCGATGTGATTGACCAGGATGATCTCGCCGCCGGGACGGATCACACGCGCGAACTCGTTGAGCGTCGCTTCGGGATTCGGCACTGCCGTAATCACAAATTGCGCCACCACAACGTCAAATGACCGGTCGGGCAGCGCCATGCGCTCGGCATCCATGACCGCCAATGTCTCGACATTGGCGAGGCCGTGCTCGGCAACGCGCTCATGTGCCTTGCGCAACATCGGCTCGGAGAGATCGATGCCGACAAGCCGGTTTTTTCTCGAATAGTCGGGCAGCGAAATTCCGGTACCGACTCCGACTTCGAGAATCCGCCCACCATGCTCACCGCAAGCCTCTTCGGCGACAGCGATCGCGGCGCGCCGGCCGGCATCGAACACTGCACCGAACACCAGGTCATAGACTGGCGCCCACCGCGCATAGGCGCGCTCAACGCTTGTTTTATCGATGTCTGCCCCCACGGTGCGAACTAGCTGCGCATCGCAGGGGCTGGCGCGCGCGTGTCGTTGGCGGGACGAATATCGCCGGCCGCGACCGCGCTCTTGATGAATCCGCCGCCCAGCACACGCGCCTGCCCCTCGCCCGCGTCATAAAAAACGCACGCCTGGCCTGGCGACACGCCATGCTCGCCATCGACCAGCTCAACCTCGCAGCCGTTTGCGCCGTGCCGCAGCCAGGCGGCCTGCGGCGGGCGCGTTGAACGGACTTTCACGAAGACCTCGCGACGATCGTCGGCCAGCGCCTCCTCGAGCGACCCTTCGCCGATCCAGTTGACGTCGCGCAGCACGATGCGGCTCATGCGCAGCGCCTCGCGCGGACCGACGACGACACGCCGTTGCGCGGCGTCAAGACGCACGACATAGAGAGGCGTGCCGGTGGCGACGCCAAGACCACGCCGCTGACCGACAGTGAAATGAATAATGCCGGAATGCGTACCAAGCACTTTCCCGTCAAGATCGACGATATCGCCGGCCTCCGCGGCGCCCGGCTTCAGCCTTTCGATAATGTCGGCGTAGTGGCCGGTTGGGACGAAGCAGATGTCCTGGCTGTCGTGCTTGTCGGCGATTGCGAGCCCGAACCGGCGGGCAAGCTCGCGGGTCTCGGTCTTGGTCCGTTCCCCAAGCGGGAAGCGCAGAACGTCAAGCTGCTCGCGCGTCGTGCCGAAAAGGAAATAGCTCTGGTCGCGCTCCTCGTCGCGCGCGCGGTAGAGCGCCCTGCCCCCTCCGGGCAGCGAGCGTGACGCAATATAGTGACCGGTCGCCAGCACGTCGGCGCCAAGCTCGCGCGCCGTGATCAGCAGGTCGTGAAACTTGATCGACATGTTGCATTCGACGCAGGGGACCGGCGTCTCGCCGTGGATGTAGCTCTCGGCGAAACGGTCGATCACGGCTTCCTTGAATCGTGTCTCATAATCGAGAACGTAGTGCGGAATGCCGATGCGCTCCGCGACATTGCGGGCATCGTAGATGTCCTGGCCCGCGCAACAGGCGCCCTTGCGATGCACCGCTGCGCCGTGGTCGTAGAGCTGCAGCGTCACGCCGAACACGTCGTAGCCTTCGGCCTTGAGCAGGGCAGCGGTCACCGACGAGTCGACGCCGCCGGACATGGCGACAACGACACGCGTCGTTTCGGGGCTGCGATCGAGTTCGAGACTGTTGGCCATAGCCGTTCTTACTATAGGTGGCGACCGGGAGCGCGCAATGCGAGCCGGCGAAGCGGCAAATTTTGCCGCTTTGCTATCACGCGTGCCGGGCGCAGCGCACTTTTCTTCCGCCTCCCGCCTCCGCAAGCGTTTGAATAAAAACACAAATTCGGCAATTCCGGGGCTGGCCTGACGATTGCACATCAAACGCCGGAAATCCGGAGGTCCGCCTGTGCCACAAGTTGCGTCAGATCCCAAAGTTCATGCGCCTAACCTACAGATCCCCCGCGTCGCACGTCCGGCGCCGTCAGACCGCGCGCCATCCCCCTTCGAAAGCCTGATTGAGGACACGTCACAGCCTCCCGTGGCTGCGCCGCCGCAGGACAGCAAGGTTGCCAAGAGTGAAGACAAACAGGCGTCCGCAAAAAACAAGGACTGTAAGGCAGCCGAGCCGAACGACGACACAAAGCCGGCAAATACCGACGAGGTCACTACGGCCGACGAGGCGCCGGCTGACGGGAGCATCGCAAAAGTTGACGGCAAGAAAATTGAAAATCCCGAGGCCGCCAGCGACGTCGGCGAAAGCATTCAGCCGGAATCCGATCATGAGCCGGCTGCCGGACAGAAGACCGACAGTGCGAACGCGACGACGCCGGCCAACGGCCTCGTGACTGTCACCAATTCCGACGCGATCTCACTCGTTCAAACACCGGTGCAAACGCCCAATGAGACACCGGATGACGGCAAGCAAGTCGAGCAGCCGCTGCAACAGCTGGCACTCGTGGCAGATGCCGCACCCAAGATA